>JBIPNA010000233.1:0-5674 GCA_044375665.1 Catalimonadaceae bacterium | reverse complement strand
AATGATGCTCAGGGTGGTTATGATACTTATTATGATGCCCACAAAATGATGAATGATGAGTTCAATGTGTACACATTGAACCAGGATGGAAACAAACTTGCTTTGAATGGCCTTCCGTTCCAGGGAGAGCAAATGGTTATTCCAATGGGCTTCCAGGCTGGACAGGGACAATTGAGTTTAACTTTTACCGGTCTTGCACTTGCCAATGGAGTTTCTCAGGTTTACCTGAAGGACAATGAGACTGGAATGTTGATCGATCTTAATCAGAATCCGGTTTATTCTTTCAACAATGCTCAGGCTGGAGAGAACAACAGCAGGTTTGAGTTGATCTTTACAAACAGCGTTACTTCATTGAAATCAATGAGTGCACAATCTGAAATTCAGATTTTCCCTAATCCGGTTCAGTCAGGTTCTTTCTTACTGAAATCTTCAGCTCTTGAAGGTCAGGTTCAGGTTGAAATCCTTGACGTATTGGGTCGGATAGTGTACACTTCTTCGACGACCGATCAGAGTTTGGCTCAAGGCATTCGCATTGCTTCGCCAGCTGTTAAAGGTCAGTATATGATCAGGGTAAAAGCTGAAACCACAAGTTTTGTAAAATCTCTGATTGTAAAATAATCACCTGAATATAGGTTCTTTTTGAAAGCCTGGCTGGATTACCCAGCCAGGCTTTTTGTTTTTATTAAAAGGTAGGGGTCAAAAACCAAACTGCAGCCAGGTATTGAATTCCCTATTATCGGATTTCGTGGAGCAATTGGGTCAATCCTGGATGAAACTGGCTGAGGTACAAATGGCTCATCTAGAAAATGGTGGGGGAGACGAAGTAGGAAAAATCTCCAAATGCTGGTTTTTTCAGAGGTTTGCAGAATTTCGGATTTTAATAGAACATATTTGAAGAAGGGATTGTATTTCCTTAAGTTCGGGTTATCTCCGTTAGAACCTCGGAAATCTTAAATATTTTCTGCTTTTTTGGGTTACCATTTAGCCTTGGAATGGAATTAAACAGAAAGTTTCACAAGAAAGTTTTGTTGTAATTTTTAGTTCCTTTATCTTCGCAATCTGAAAAACCTAGTTCTCATGAAAAAAGCATTTTTATCAGTCCTCTTCCTTATGGGCGTTGTCCTGGTAGGAGTTTGTGATGATCCTCCTCCGTTTAACCCTGGAGATCCTTCACCAATCCCTGTCGACGGTGGCGTTTCTTTGCTTTTAGCTGCTGGTGCTGCTTACGGAATTAAAAAGGTAAGAGACAATCGGAAAGCGAAAGCCGAAGGCGAAACAAAAGAAGAGAACTAAGAAACTAACCCCGGTATCCGGGGTTTTTTTTTGAGGATATTTTTTCGGCATGATCTGCCCAAAGGCAAAATCAAAAAGTTACCTGGATTGAGTTAATCAGGTAGCTTCTGCTCTTTGACAAATCACATTGAAGCCACAAAATCTGCAGGTGCCCATGTTTGATGTCTGGCCAATTGGATTGCCCATATCGGCCCATTTCTCCAGGTGGCCATTGATAAATTGATCCAGGTTTTTGAAATAAGCAATAACCGATTCCTGGTTGCTTATGTTAGAAAGTGGGTCCTCCGGTTTTAGATTTTTTGGAGTTCCAGCCATATATACAAGATGGGCTCTCGTATTTTGTTTGCCGGCAAAGAATGGATCTTCCGCTGCCAGGCGGCTATACAATACCATCTGAAATACATCTTTTGAAGCCAGGAGTTTGTTTTCGTTGAATTCTGGGTTCCCTTTTTTCACTGCGGCGAGTTGATTGCTTTCTTTTGCCGAGCCCGTCTTTAAATCAAGGATTACAAAATTGTTTTCAGTTTCGAGGATTATATCTGCTCTTCCTGTAAGCGACCAGTTGAAATTTTCTGAATGGAAGACCTGGGATGAAAAATTCCATTCATTGTTCAACCATCTATGGGGCGGCCAATTAGACATCATTTCCAAAAACTGTATCACCATATGGTCTCCGATGGCCATTTCTATTGGGAATTTTTTTATCGGCAATGGGCTTTTTTTATGTTCAAGCTGATCCCAGATTTTCTCTTTTATATCCATCCAGTATTGGCCCATTTTCTGAAAATCAGATTTGCTCAACCAGCCGTTTTTTCCTGAAGTATTGGCATAGAGATGCTGAATCCCGGTATGAATCCAATTGCCAAAGTCAAGGGGATTCATGGTGTGAGGAATTTCATGGTCTGGTTCCTTTAACCCCTCTATTTTTTTGAAATGAAATTTTAAAGGGCAGGAAATCAAGTCATAAAGTGAACTTGGGCTGAAGCTTTTTGATGGTGGCTCATTTTGATTTCGGGTAAGAAAGGTTTCGGTAAAACTGGAATGAACTTGATTTTTTGTAACCCAAATAGGTTCCGGCAATGCAATTGAGGAAGGATACTGTAGACTGATTTTTTTATGGTTATAAGTTTCCGAATACCGGATCTGATCAATCAATCGAGACTCCCGGCTGGTATCGGTGGAATCCGAAAGGAGGAAAACTTCTTCCGATTTAAGGCTCAGCTGGTAGATCAGATGTATTTCTTCCCACGATTTTTCAGATCGTAAATGAACCCCAAAAATATTTCTCAGGCCATCGGGGAGAAAAGTGGACCTGTTAATTGCTGAGGGTAGTTTTCCTTCGTTTGCAGGGGCAACCACCAATCTCCTGAAGGAAAGATTCCTCGATTCAAAAACACCAATTACCTGAACCCCTTCCTGGTTATTTCCCTCAACCGGGATAGGAAACTTTTGAAAAAGGGTTGGTAGCAGATTTATTAATGTTTGGAAATGAATGCTTTCTGGTTCAAGGTTTTGTGCCAGTTGATGCAATTCCCTCAGGCATTTCTTTAAGTAAAATCTGGCATGAATTTCACGTTCCGGAAACTTTGCCGGGTCAGGTTGGTGGCTATCAAACCAGTCAATAAATTTTTCCAGAAACCGGCGGATATTGCTTTCAATCAACCAGTCCAATTTTTTGGATTCCAGGAATTTGTTTCCATTTCCTGTGTTTGGTTGCTTGTTTAACTGGAGGATTTGGTTCTTTTCTTCCGGTTGGAAATAAAGTGAAGAAAGTGGGTCATTTATTAAGGCTTCAAGCTGCAGGTTCAAGGGTTTTCCATATTGCTCACAATAATTCAGGATTTTGATCAGCCATCGTGCGTGTCCCGTATATGCGAGTGGGAAGCCCATAGACATATTGAAAGGAAAAGTGCCCTCTGTTGCATTCTCTGTCAGGGTCTGAAAAAGAGCCGGGTCTGCTGCAATAATGGCTGTTTCGCTACCCCAGTTTTCATCCCGGATTTTTTTTTGGATGAAATTCGCAATGGAAGTTAATCCAGGGCATTTTATCAAATGAAAGTTGGGCACTTCTTTTGATAACGTAGTTTCAATGGGGTTTTCAATCGGATTAAAAGGAAAATCAGGCCATCTTTTTTTTGTCAAGCTGAGGATTTTATTCGTCTCAGAAAATGGATTTTGAATCAGGTCTGGGTGAATGTCCCAATGGTAACTGCATGGTAACAGGTTTGACAAATAGCGGATGAGGTCAATTTCAATCTGGTTGAGTAGTCCAAAGCCAGTTAAATGAATTTCATGGTATTGGTTTTTTAGGAAATTCAGACTTTGGTTTTTTAGAACATCCTGGAATATCTGTGCTTTGGTAGCCAGATTGTGGTCCTGGAGTGTCTTTACATATGTTTCAAGAATGTCTGGAATTTTGGTCCAAAATTCCCAAAATCTGGCCCGGGTTTCTGAAATCTGATTTGTAAAGTGTGCTGTAAATTTTTCCAGAACCTGTAATTCTTCTTCAGAGAATGGGTTCGCAAATGAATTGCCTGTTGTGCCCCATTTGACAAGGTTGTGAAAAATTTTCTTGTAGTCCAGGTTGCTTTTAACAATATCTTCAAAATCCTGAAGAATGGTCATTCCAAGGGGTAGGAAGGAATGAAATGCCTCCTGTGAACCAGTATACAGGCGATAGGCGTAAAAAAGATGAACGGCAGCCTCATAAGGTTGCACCTCTTTTTTCTCGCTGCCTTTTCTAGCAAGATCGTCGAGGCTTATTACGTCAGGCAGGATAATGGGTTGATTGGAAAATCTATTGGCCACCTTTTGGAGGAGAACGTCACCAGATTTGTTATTTGGGAAAACAAATAGTGTTTTTAGTAGTGTTTCCTTTTCCAAATTATCTGGTTGTTTCTGTTCCATATATCAATTGTTTTGATAAGTAGCGAGGGATATAGAGTATAAAATGGGTTTAAACTTTATTATCTCTTTCGTACACCGATTTATAGGTAAGTGGCAAAACCTTTGTTACAATCAACGGTAGCACAACGATAACCGAGGTGCCTAGTGGTTTACTATCATCGTCCAGGCGGTCAATAATTTCGAAGTATGCTTTTCGATTAAAGATTTCCCTCACCCAGTTGATTTTGGCCTGGGCTGCTCTGATGCCATAGGATTTTCTTCCTTCTTTTTTGGGCATTTGGGAAGCGCTTAGTCTTCCCATTCCGTCATCAATGACGGTGACAATCAATTTTCCATTTTTTGCGATCCAGTATCCATCTTTTCTGGAGAATCCCCCACTTCCCCTGAAAATGTTGAAATGGACATGAATTCTTCCTTCCTTTCTTTTAAGGGGATCGAATCCATGCATCAGGGAGTTTTCAACAAAGGGTTGAATGACCATGGTTGGAATCATTACTGCCTCAAAGTCCGAATCAATATTGTCGGACTCTACAACGTAGTCTAAAACAAAGTTTTCTCTATATGACTCGAATTTAAGATAGTCCCTGAGTTGTCGCATTTCTTCCAGTGCAGAAATGAGCATATGCTCAGAATTTTCGAGGACCCTTCGGACTACATTTCCAAATTCATCCATGATTTCAAGGCCACGGTGAGATTCTCCATAAGCAATGTGCGACCTTGCATTGGCAAAGATATTGGATAGGAAATGGGGCCGGATTTGGGCAGCAAAAACTTTGAGTTTGGCTTCATCAAAGTCATCGTCGTTGTTTCCTTTGCTGAAACGGACATTGAAGATCCACATACCCATCATCATCCACAACAAAAAGCTTGCACCTAAGATTGGACCCTGGACATGTGCTCTTTCCCAGAAGGGGGGAATTATTTGAAATGGGGGTAAGAACAATGATTTAGACCACTCGTTAAAAGGTGTTTTAGCTTGAATTTCTATGTTGTAGTTTCCGCGGGGGATGAATGAGTAGGAGTAATCGTAATTCTTAGTATATTTCCAGTTGTCATTTATATTTAACCTATATCTAAAAAGTATGTTTTTTAGATTTCTGAAAGATAAGCAACTTACCGAGAATGATATTTTTGATTCATTTTCAGATATATTTCGTTTCATTAGTGTTGAATAATCAAGTTTTCCAATACTAAAGTTACGCAAAACTATTTTTAAGTTTTCTAACTCGCGATCTTTAAAAAAAAAATCATTTATGACAGATAATCCTGATTCCGTTCCAATATAATATATATTGTTTGAATAATGAATGGTGTTAACTATATTTGAGAGAATTCCATGATTTTTATTAATTATATAAGTATTTATGCTACTAGAATTGTCGATATTATCGATTATTAAGATTCCATTGTCCGTTCCTATCCAAATTTTGTTCTTTATAATTTTTGCAACATTTATTTTAATCGGTAAGTTGAA
>JBIPNA010000232.1:0-5687 GCA_044375665.1 Catalimonadaceae bacterium | reverse complement strand
GAAGAAGGCAGGTAATGGTTGAGATACAATCCGTCCTTTTCAGAAAACAAACCCTGCAACGCTTGTGTAAAGTAAGAAACGGAAGATTTTAGTGCAGAAATCGCCTCCAGGCCTGGCTTCCCTGCAAAGGGAGCCAATTCAAGCAGCGCCTCGCAGTCTGCAAGAAAAAGAGCATTAAGGCCTACGTCGTGAAGTTGCATCAGACCTCGGGTACTGTCAAAGGCCACCGAGTCGTACATGGGCGAATCATCCAGACCAGATTCAAGTTTGGCTCCCAGCAAGCGATGACAGGAGGGATCAGCAAAAGGATTGATGGCCTCATGAGAGCCCCAGGATAGTCGGCTGCCATTCATCCTGCGCTTCAACCACCAGCGGTTCCAGGTGAGTAATGCCGGGAAAACCGAACGGACAAAGTCCCGTGAACCGGTTTTTTTGAAGAGTTCAAGGGCCACTATGCCACCCACCGGTGGCTGAGATCTGTCGAAAGCTTTTCTGCCGTTGCCCTGACTGTTGTTTGAAGGAAACCCTTCCGGGCAGGCATCCTGTAACACAGCACGAAAATTACTGAAGGCCAGACTTGTATCTCCCAACCCATACAAACTGAGCAGTGACCCCATCAGGTTGTCCCAACAAAAAAGGACGTAGCCTCCGCGATGTACATTCCAGATTCGGTTAACGGTGTGCAGGCATCTTTTTCCAACCGGATCGTAAACTGTATTCCAGGCCATGCAGGTTTGAATCGCAAACCGGGCCAATCCGGTATCACTTTTCATATCAAACCGGGCATTATACTTTTTTTCTTGTTCCTCCAGAAGGCCAAAACCTGGAATCCGGGCTTTTGGCTCGTTTTTGCGAATCCGAAACCAGGTAGTGTCTCCGGCATCTACCACAATGGATGGACCAAGGGCCGGCAAACATGGATCCATAACGGGCTTGCCCGGACTTTCGGCGATCCACCGATCGGAGGTCAGGGTGACAGGACCTGTCTTCTGGCAATTTCCATTGTGGTCCCAGATGGTCTCCATGGTCAGGACGAGTCTTAAAGGCAGGAGTCCTTTCTTTTTCCGCAAAACCCGAAGCAGCATGCCACCATCTGCCTGCTGGGCCGACTCAATATTCAGGGATTCTCCTTCCCAATCCATTTCCAGGGACGTATAAGAACCATCCGTGGCATGGCCTAGCGGGCGTACTACCTCAGCATCTTTTTCCCTTGATCCAATCCGGACCTCCGATAAAAACCGCTCCTGATTGCGGTGTACTTTTTTAAAATGCAGTTGGACATTCCAGCCTGTAGACGGTTCAACCCAGGCACAGACAGAACGTGTGTTCCAGGTTTGAAAAGGTAGGAATGAAATGCCCGAAACCTCAGATCCTGAAATCAGCGATGCCCAGACCACGAAAAGGCAAACAAGGACTTTATTCATCACAAAAGGACAATGCGATCGTAAAACCAGCCATAATCTGAGCCGAGGCTGGTAATTAACAATCCTGAGCCCTGATTTTTGGAAACTTCCACCACGAGTTCCAGTGCTTTGGCGGCATTTGCATCGTCAAGGTGACTGAAAGGTTCGTCCATGATGCGGAAATCTGCGGTCTGGATCAGGCTTCTGAGGATGGCAATTCTCTGTCTTTCGCCATAAGAAAGGGAATGGCATTTTTGTTCCAAAAGCCTTTCAACACCCAATCTTTCGGCCATGCCCATGACAAGGTCATTGTCCCATTCATTTTCCTGAAGATTTGCTTTTATGCGAAGATTATCCACGGCAGAATACTCCATAAAAAGCCTTAGATCCTGGAAAACAATGGACATTTCATTGGCCCTGTAATCTGACCACCGGGCAGCGGAAAATTGCCTGGTTTCCAAACCATCAATTTTGAAATGTCCTGAATAGTCTCTCCTAAGGCCGTAAAGGAGCGAGATAAAGGTGCTTTTTCCCTTTCCGGAGGGTGCTGTCAATAGGATTTGCTCTCCTTTTTGAAAAACAAAATCGCTGTGCCAGATTTGCGAAAACCCCTGGGCATGAACCGGAAGGGTATCGGGGCACACTTGCTGAAGTTCTATGCGTTCCGCCATGGTTGAGGAGGCAAATACGCAAATTCTGAAAGTAGGAAAAAACTTTCCCAATCACTATCCATGATTTGGAAAAGCTCAGATTTCAAATAATCCATGTCAGGAATCTGCCTTAACCTTCTACTTTTGCAGTCCTCCAAAAATTTAACCAAACAAAATGAACTTAAAACTTACTTTTTGGGCAATCCTTTTTGGCATCATCACGTTTTTGCCTGCACAGGCGACGGTGATTACAAGTGCCTTGCCAGGCGGAAACTGGAACGATCCTGCCAGCTGGCAGGGAGGTCAGATACCCGGGCCTTCAGATACCGCCAGAATACGCAGCGGATCAGTCATCCAAATAACCCAGCCGGCAACCGTTTCCCGTCTTGTATTTCTTTCAGATACCGCCAGTTCTACAGTTCGCCTGTCACCAGGAGTTGGCCTGACAATTTCTGGCCAGCTGGTTATCAACGGACCTACCCGCGACAACAGGTTCAATGTCCTGGATGTAGATTCAGGAAGCCTGGTTGTTCAATCTGTGCTCTACGGGGTTTCAGGTGGAGACTCCAGAGCGGCAATTCTTCGGGCGTCAACCGGCACAATTGAGGTTTCCGGTTTATTTGATATGGGTAGTGGAAGCACAGGTTTATCCCGCCGCAGGCTTGCATTAACTGATGGCGGAAAAGCGAAGTTATTGGGAGCAGTTCAAAATCCTGCCACATTGGTTTCGAGTCCCGGGGCCATGGTAGAATACCTTGGAAACGGCGATTTCCCTCTAATCAGCGGCAATTACCACAAACTCACCGTTCAGGGAACCGGTACAAAAACCATTGGAAATGCTGTTTTTCAGGAATCAGCCCGAATTGGCGGAGGCATGGTTTTAACACTCAGAGGAACACTCGACGTTCAGGATTCCCTCATTTTCTCCGGCGCAGTTATCCAGCAAAACAGCTTCAATCTTTCTTTAACAAACCGGTTTTCCCTTCAGGGACCTTTCGGTGCAGCCAACCACATCCTGCAAAATGGATTGGGAAATCTGGTGGTCCGGGGAGACTCTGCAGAAAGGTTTACACAAATTTTTCCTGTTGGATCAAATGGCCAATACACGCCTTTCAGGATCCAGAACCTGGCCGCCAATTTCCCCGGAACAAGTGGTTCCCGTTTTCTGGAAATTAAAACCTTTGCAAATCCACATCCGCTTTTGAGTGGAACAAATCAGGCCGCCAACCGCTTCTGGAGGCTTCGTAGTGGCAATATTACGGTTATCACCAAATTGGCTATGGAATTCACTTATGGGGACGGTGATGTGGCTGCGCCTTTGGTAGAAGCCGACCTCAATACCACTGCAAGGCTTCGCGGAACAGGCTGGCAAACCGCCTTTAGCGGATCTTCCCTCAACTCTGCCCAGAATCTGCTGCAGGTTGATTCTACCAATACGACTTTGGATGCTGACTACACCTTCGGAAAGGCTGAAGCGTTTCCGGCAAGTTTTCCCTTTGTATTTACCCTCCGGAATGGTGACTGGTCAACAGGAAGTGTCTGGTCCTCTGGTGCTCAGCCAACTGCTGCCCAGGATGCAGTTGTCTTGCACAGCATTGATAATTTTGGAGGAACCTGCAATAAGCTTACGGTTGAATCGATGGGAACATTGACGGCAAGGCAGAACAACACCACTGTAAATGGCGAATTTCGGGTTAAGGGCCAGTTCAACGATGGCCACAGCGGCGGTACCAATACCCTCTTGGGCCAGGTAATTGTTGAGCCAGGTGCGTCCTTCACCGGGACAGGCTCAGGTGGGGGAACCAGCTTTGATTTTGCCAATAACATCGAAAATAATGGCTCCTGGAATGTATCTGCAAACAATATAAGGTTTACGCGTCAGGTTCGCAGTGCACTTAAAATTACCGGTACCTCCCCTGTAAATTTTACCCGGGCAGACCGGAATATTCTTGTTCTGGTGGATACACTTGAACTTGCATTTGCAGCCAGTGAAAGCAATCCTGCCAATTGGGAGCCCAATCTTATTGTAGGCGACACCAATTATAATTTCAATTGTAGGGTTTGGAACAAAACAGCAATTAGCCTCAACACTTTAGGTCAAAGAGTAACGGCTGGCTTTGAGAGGAGTTTTATCCAGGGCAATGGAGCTTATCTCAGATTACGAAGCGCAACTCCATTTCCTTCTGGTGCCGGGGTTTTAAATGCAGTTGCTTCGGGAAGTACAATTGATTATTGGTCTGATGGAAGCCAGCCGGTTGCTCCGCTTACCTACTTTAACCTCACCCTAAATGGTGACCGGTTCGATCGCTTCAAAACTTTTGGAACAGGTAGTGATATTACTGTCCTTGGAAACCTGACCATCAACGATAATGCTGCCTGTCTTCAGTTTTCTCCCAACTCCGGGGGTCAAAAACTTACCATCAATGGAAACCTGGTACTGAATGGAAATGGCTTCTTCCGGACAGCTGTTTCAACTGCCAAAGTTCAGAATCAGCTTGTTTTGGGAGGACGCATTATCAACAACAGTTCAAGGACTTTTGGGATAGATGCCCGTCCTTCAGATTCAACACAGACAGTCGTCACAATTACCGGTTCAGGAGTTGTGGCTCAGGGAACAGGCGGAGCCAATTTTGGGAAGATGATCTTTTCTTCCACCGATACAGTTTCCTGGGAAGGAAGTGGAAATTTGGAGGTTTCGGATACCTTAACAAACCAAACTGCTGGATTGAACATCAGGAAAGGTCTGTTGTATGTCCCTACCAATGCCCGGTTTACCATCAATGGAGCCTCACCATCTACCCGGGTAAAAACTTTCCGTCTGACGGACCGGGGAGACAGGTTTGTGGCTGCACGCCAACGAATCGATCTGATCGTCGACAGTTTGTTCCACATGCAGGCCGATGGCCGGACTTCTCTGGGTGCTTTCTACGATTTGCGTGGCCATAGCCTTACAGTGAACGGGGAATACAGAGTAGGCAGCAATGGTGGCGTGAGCGGAATGCGCACAGACAGCCTCTCCTCCATTACCTGGAATGGAATTGCTCCCACGTCTCCTCTTGCCCTTGCCAATGGTTTCCGCAATTTGGGACGGCTCATTCACAATAAAACCGCCAGTCCTTTGTCCATTGGTCAACCAGTATTCGTACACCAAAATCTGGATTTGGTAGAAGGAGCCCTGGCCGGTACAACCAACATCCGGATGCTTCAGAGTTCAAGGGTCCGCAGATATTCAGGCAGCATTGTAGCAGCATTCAATGCCGGAAGCGGAAAATACAACGTCGAATATTATAAGCAGGTGGCCACCGGACCCGAAGCCATCGGCGTACCTGCACTTGGTAAATTCATGCTTGCTTGTGCTCCAACCGATACAGTTACCCTTACAGGTAGTCCGGTTCTTGACAGCAACTTTGTATATCTTTCCGGTAGAATCCGATCCTTGTCAAACAACTTCCTGAAAATGAACAGCAGTTCTTTTGCTGAGTTTTCATCACCGGTTTCTTCATTACCTCTTCCTCTGGGCTCCAATGCCGTTGCAGCTCCTGTAGTGGTAGATCTTTCAGCTATTTCAGGCGGGCGTTTGTTGCTGAAGCCCTTTCTTACTCTTCCGCCAAATCTTCCTCCATTGGCAATCATC
>JBIPNA010000230.1:0-5711 GCA_044375665.1 Catalimonadaceae bacterium | reverse complement strand
TGATTGCCGTTTGTGGCGCTTTGGCTTTGGATCAGGTGCGCCAGATGGAAGGGAAAATGAAGTTGGTTTATGTCCTTCTCCCTTATCTTGTATTGGTAGGGATGTTCATGACCTACAAACACAATTTCCTCAAACTGACTGAAGAATCAGATTCTGTGCCTTTGGTAGGTGCCATGTTTGCATCCGCCCTGGTTTTTCTGCCTTTGTCGGCTGGCATTCAAACGGCTGTGGTAGCTGCTTTTTGCGCCTTTATGGCTATTGTGAATGTAAAAGCAATTAAACTAAGCGAGGAAGACAAAGTGTGTAAGCAGGTGGCCGAATGGTATAAGGCCAATGAAGCATCATGGAAGGGTAAACCGCTGTACAATACCCATATTATGTTCTACTATTTCCTTGGAAAAGTGGAGAAGCAGTTTCAGCCGGAGCCAATCGTCATTGCCGATACCGCTACCATGGAAAAAGCACCTGCCGGGAGTCTTGTTCTTTGGGAAAACCATTATGGATTCCGACCCAATTACAAGCGGGGTGTTCCTTACGAATACTTTGTTCAGAGTGGTCAATATGAAACGCTTCAGATTTTCCAGGCGGCTGAGGGTGGATTTGCATATGTCTTGTTTGAAAAGAAAAGAAAGTGATACCTCAGACTACCCTCATTGAACAATGGCTTCTGCTGGTCGAAACACCAGTTTATATCGCCTTCATTCTGGGCGAGATGGTCCTTTCTGCGGTTCAGCATACCCATACGTACACCATTAAGGATACCCTGACAAACCTGATGTGTACAGGTTTGAATCTGGGCCTGGATGTGCTCATGCGTGGCTTTGCACTGGCAGCACTTACCCTTGCCTTTGGATTTGCTCCTTTTCAGATTTCAAATCCGGTGTTGTATTGGTTCCTCCTGTTTATGGGGCAGGATTTTCTTTATTACCTGCTTCATCTGGTGGACCACTACTCCCGCTTTTTCTGGGCAGTCCACGTAACCCATCACAGCTCTGAGCGGTTTAATTTTACCGTAGCCATCCGCAGCTCGGTGTTTCAGCCTTTGTATCGGTTTGTATATTATTTGCCTTTGGCTTTTTGTGGCTTTCAGCCGCTGGATATCATGTTGATGTATGCCCTCTGCCAGACCTACGGTTTTTTCGTCCATACAGAAAAAGTAGGGAAACTTGGCTTCCTGGAGTGGTTTTTAGTAACTCCATCACACCACCGGGTACACCATGCCCGGAACCCCATTTATCTGGATAAAAATATGGGCATGGTGCTCATCATCTGGGACCGCATTTTTGGGACATTTCAGGAAGAAACTGAAAAGCCCGAATACGGACTCACCTCCCCGTTAAAGACAGGTTCCCCACGCGAAGTTGTCTTCGGAGAATGGGAGAAATTGGTCGCCGATCTGAAAAAACCTCTGCCCTGGTCTCTCAAATGGCAATACATTTGGAAACCCCCAGGTTGGAGTCATGATAAAAGTACCCTCACCAGCAACGAAATCCGTGCCTCTTTGGGATTGGCCGATTCAACTTCTCCGAGCGGAAAAAACTAAATTCAGGGTTTTTGCTGCCCTTCTTTTCCTCAGCCTTGCTTTTTCAATCCCGGGTCTGGCCAGTGCAGACCTGCCAAGGTTTAGAAATTTTGGCCTTGCCAGCGGGTTGTCCACTTCTTCGGTAACCCGTATTTGTCAGGATCAGGAAGGAAAAATCTGGGTGGCCACACACGATGGACTCAACTGCTTCTATGGCTCTTTTTTCAAAACGTATTACCAAAGCTCAGACTCAGGTTCAGGACTGAATCAAAGCGCAATTTCCGATATACTTTGCGATAAAAAAGGCATCCTTTGGATTGCCAGTTATGGTGGCGGACTGAATTGGATGGATCCCATTTCCCAAACATTCCTCCCTCTTCCAGCCGTTTTGGCAAAATTGCCCTGGAAGCAAATCAACTGCCTTGCCCAGGACCCCGAAGGAAGAATCTGGATGGGATATTATGAAGGGCTTGCAGTCTTTGATCCCGCTACCGGGACCCTGCAAACCCTGCGAAACCTGACAGAAAAAAAAGAAGAATTTCCGGTATCGAAAATTGCCTTCGATGGCAATGGCCTGGCATGGATTGCCACTCCGTTTCAGGGAATCCAGTTGTTTAAGAGAAAATCCCTTACCCATTTGGGAGGGCTTTCTTTTTCAGACTTTGGAACAGAAAAAAAAGGAATCGGGTTTTTTCATCAGCTGTATGATCGGGGTAATGCCATACTTGCCTGTACCCAAACCGGATTGTTTCTCCTTGAATGGGATGGGGAAAAAGTCGTGAAATCCCGGCCCGGTGGATTTCCAGACGGCGAATTTCTGGCAAGCCACCGCGATGCACTTGGTCGGAACTGGCTGGCTCTTTCAGGTTCCGGTTTTCGCCTTTGGACCGAAAGTGGCCAGGAAGTTCCGGTTCAGCTTCCCTATATTCAAAGTTTTCAGGGCGGCAGAATAATCGATTTTTTTCAGGATAAATGGGGTGGAATATGGCTGGCTGGCTCCGATGGATTGTCATATACCCATCCCCAGCTGGGAAAATTTTCTTCCTGGACTTTCGGAAACGGAATGCCAACCATGCCACTGAAAATTGTCTGGTCGTTGTTTACCCAAAACGACCGGGATTTCCTTCTGGGGACTGAAACTGGTTTGTACAGATATTCAACAATCAACTATGCTTTTAAAGCCTTGCTTCACCCGGAACTTGGTACTCCCCTTTTGAGCTACTGCTTTTTGCAGACCCGAAACGGGAGAATATTGACAGGTACAAGTCAGGGTGTTTTTGAAATTAAGGGCGACTTGGTTTTGCCCATTTGGAAATCCGTTTCAGGATTTATCTCCTCTGTTTTTGAACTACCAGATGGGACTTTTATTGTAGCCACTTACGATGAACGGGGTGTTTTCCAGGTTACAGCTGATGGCCAGATCAAGACCCACTATCAGCATCAGGAAGGTAAGGAATTCATGCCCAATAACTCCATCAATATCCTTCGATCGTCGACCGAAAAGGGTGTCTGGATGGGGACAGATCTGGGTTTTACCCATTTCGATCCCATTGAAAAAAGGTTTGACAACAGCCTGTGGGATTGGCTTAAAACAGGCAGAAAAATCTCTCCGCTTATTTATGACCTTTTGGATATGCCAGATCAACTATGGGTGGCCACTTACGGTTCGGGTATCTGGATTATAGATAAACAAAGAAGAACAGTTAAGAAACTGGGCATCTCCGAAGGGCTTCCCAACGAATCTGTCTACAGAATGGAAAGGCAGGGGCAGCAGGTTTGGGCAAGCACCAACAAAGGGTTAATCCGAATATCTATCCGTGACCTGAGCTTTCGGGTTTTTACTGAAGGAGATGGCCTCCAGAGCAATGAATTCAATCATTTTGCCTCTTTTTCAAACCCTCAGAGTGGTCGAATCTATTTTGGAGGGATTAAAGGTTTCGATGAGGCAAGCCGGTACCTCGAACCAATAAATGTAAATCCTCCCCGAATGGTGCTTTCTGCCGCCCGATTAATTTCAAATTCGGGAGAAAAGGCGCTTTCATTAAACAGTTCAAATTGGGAATTTGGATACCAGGACCACAATCTTGAGCTCGAGTTTGCCGCTCTCAACTACCTCATGCCAGAAAAAAACAAGTATTTCTATGAACTTCAGAGTACGCGGACAGACAGGATAAGTCTTGGAGAGAAGAACAAAATCACCCTGATCAATCTGCAGCCTGGTGAATACACCCTTCGGATTTTCGGTACCAACAATGAAGGGGTTGTAACCAGAAAACCGCTTGTACTCAATTTCCTGATTCGTCCCCCATTCTGGCAAACCTGGACTTTCAGGCTTTTTGTTCTGGCGGTTGTTTTGGGGCTTTTGTTCTGGATTTTCAGACTTTACCTTAAGGCCCGGCTTAGGGAACAAATTCTTGCTTTTGAGCGGATGGAGGCAGTTCGAAAAGAACGCAACAGGATTTCTGCCGAGATGCATGACGATTTGGGATCCGGGCTGACTTCCATCAAAATGTTGAGCGAATTGGTTCGGATCAAGGCTGGACATCAACCTTTTGCTGAGTTGGGCAAAATTTCAGACCGGTCAGAAGAGTTGGTGGAAAATCTGAATACCATTGTATGGGCCCTGAATGACAGGAACGATCGCCTGGAGCACATGGTGGCTTACTTCAGATCCTGGATCCGGAACCGATTTGAAGAATTTCCGGGAAACCTTGCCCTGGAAGTTTCTGTTGAACCAGGCCTTGCTCAGGTCGAAATTCCCGGAGAAAGCCGCCGACATTTGTTTCTGATGGTAAAAGAAACAGTCCACAATATTTTCAAGCATTCGGGTGCTACAGAAGTCCGGATCCGGATTGAGGCGAAATCTAAATTCCTTGAAATGGAATTTTCCGACAATGGTGCGGGAAAATCTGAAAAATCAATATCTGGCGGAAATGGCCTCAGGAATATGGAAATCCGGGCAAAAGCATTGCAGGGGACCATTCGATTTTCCACCAATCCGGGTTTTCAGACATGGATCAGAATTCCTATATACAACGAACGTGGTATTGCAGGCCTGTCCCGGAACCCCAATCTTTAACCATTTGCTACTATGTCTACGCTTACTTCTCCCAAAATACGGGTCGCCATTGCAGAGGACCAGGAAGATATCCGGATGGTTCTGAATGCTTTTGTTGAGCTGGCCCCTGATCTGGAATGCCTTGGCTCTTTTCCCGATGGCCTTTCAGCATGGGATTGGTTTTCAAAGCATGGGGCTGGGGTAGACGTTGCGCTTCTCGATATTGATATGCCAGGAATGGATGGAATAAGCCTTGTGGAAAAAATCAAAGCCGCCTTTCCATCGTTGGAGTGTCTTATGTGTACAGTTTACGAAGACAACGATCGGATATTTAAGGCCCTGGAGGCTGGAGCAAGTGGCTACATTCTTAAAAAATCCGCATCTCAGCAGATCATATCAGCCATAAGGGAAATACACGAAGGTGGCTCTCCGATGAGCAGCGAAATTGCCCGCCGCGTGGTTTTTTCATTTAATAAAAGGCAGGATAAAGCCCCCCAGGGCAACCCGTTTTCTTTAACTCCCCGGGAGCACGAAATTTTAAGTCAGCTGGAGAAAGGCTTTTTATACAAGGAAATAGCCGCCCATTTTTTCATTTCTGTGGAAACTGTCCGCCGGCACGTCCACAATATTTATGAAAAGCTCCATGTAAGCAACCGAACAGAGGCTCTGAATAAAGTTGCTGGTCGAAGTTGAGGTAGATTTCAGCCTTTCCTCCATTTTTGCCCTATGGCAATTCAATTCAATAAGGCTCCCCGCAAACAATTTCCTGTCCGTAAAATACTGGTCGATTGCCTCAGAGAAACAGCAACCCGGTTCGGGAAAAGGATTGGTCAGCTTGACTATATTTTCGTTTCGGATGAAGCGTTGCTGGAAATAAACCAGGAATTTCTTCAGCACAACTTTTATACAGACATCATCACTTTCGACCTTTCCGAATCGCCGGAAATCTTAGAAGCCAATGTGTATGTCAGTACAGATCGTGTAGAAGAAAATGCCCGGGAAATTGGCAATGGCATTTTAGAAGAATACTGCCGGGTACTTGCCCATGGGTTGCTGCATCTTTGTGGTCTGAACGATAAAACCAAGGCACAATCCAACCTTATGCGGAAAGCCGAAGATGCTTTTATTGCC
>JBIPNA010000229.1:0-5713 GCA_044375665.1 Catalimonadaceae bacterium | reverse complement strand
GAAGGGCATCCTCATTCGAACCAATAGTGTGAACAACGATTTTCTCCATGCCATTATCGGAGATGCAGGCAGCACAAATCTCTCCCTCGATCCTTCCAAAGCCAACATCGTTGTCGATACAGATTCAAGGTTGAAAATGGCCAATGTGGAGCTGGTCAACAGTGCCGGTTGTGGCTACACATATCGTACAGATACCTCAGATCCGGCTACAGTTACGGTTTCCGGCATGACCTATTCGGCCAATAACAGTGGGAATGTGTGCACGTATTAAACCCATTGATCAGTTGCACGCAATATTCGTAACAGGATTTCCGGTGCGGATTTTTGATTTTATAAAGGGGCCGACGCTGCGTTGGAAAAGAGATTACCCCTATCTGAATAAGAATTCTATTCCCCTGGCTTAAGGCCGGATGTATTTGGGAATAGAAAATCTTCTCAATGCACCAGTGAGTGCCTAACCGCCGATCCGGACTGAGGTCATGCTCAGGCTGCCAGCCAGGAGTTTGTCGTTGAACAGCTGAATGGGCTCTCCCGGATCCTGAAGGCCAAGGGTGTAGAGCAAAGGCAGGTAATGGTCAGGTGTGGGCACAGCCAGCTGCATGGCCCTGGGCATCTGCTGGTAGCGCACCAGGGGCTGGTGGTTTCCGGAAAGCAGGTATTGATTGACAAGGGCCCTGGCTTCAATGGCCCAGTCATAGCCATAATTGTCCTTGCCAATATTCGGAAAGTCTGCCAACCCCAGATTGTGCACAATGTTGCCACTGCCCACAATCAGGATGCCTTTATGCCGCAATTTTTTGAGTCTGCCAGCCAGTTGGTAGTGGTATTCAGGTCCTTGTGTATAATCAAGACTTAGCTGGATCACAGGCACATCGGCTTTGGGATAAAGATGCATTAAGACCGTCCAGGCACCATGGTCAAGGCCCCAGCTTTGGTTGGCTTCAACAGCTGCGGGCAGCAAAAGTTCCTTCGTTTCAATGGCAAGCGAAGGGTTTCCAGGTGCAGGATATTGGATGTCGAAAAGGGCTTTTGGAAATCCTCCGAAATCGTGGATGGTTTTTGGTTTTTCCATGGCCGTCACTTTCGTGCCTTTCGTAAACCAATGCGCAGAAATGCATAGAATGGCTTTTGGGGCCGGCAATTTTCGACCCAGGGCCTTAAATTCCTGCACAAAAGCATTGTCTTCAATGGCATTCATCGGGCTGCCATGACCCAGAAAAAGGACAGGCATTTTTTCTGATGGCGGGAGGCCATCCGCGAGGTTTTCGATTGCAGTCATCTGATTGGTAGAAAGGGCCAGAGGCAAAAGGCCCATTTTGCTGAGAAATTCAATTCGCTTCATATCATGTGGCTGGAACCTTCCCTGGCTTCACCAGGAAACATCAGGTCACCGGGGTAATTTTCGAAAAAAATGCTGGATGAAATGGTTTTTGGTATGCTATCTGGGTTGAACAGGTATATAAATTTCCTCTTCAGAAGCTTCAGACCCGTGGATGTATCGGTCTCCCATCATGGCAAAATGGGGGCGGTTGTCCAATAAATAGGTGGAATTGGGGAGCCACTCACTGAAAATAAACCCATAGGTTTTGGCTGCCTGGGCTTCGCTGCCCCGATGAAGAAAAACGGCATATAAACCGGAAGGGATTTCGAGTATATCGAAACTGTCGGGGATGTCGGCCTCGGGTTCAATTTCTAAGGCTGCCCACTTTATGAAAGTCCTGGATGGATCGAAATTTCGGAAATGGTCTGTGTTGTCATAAACTTCAACAGAATAAAATGGACTTCCATCCACCTTTGGAAGGCTATGCCGAATGGGCATAAATTTCTTCCAAAGTTGTTGGGTTTGGTTGTTTGTCAGAGACATCCGCTCTTTTAGTCCGGACAAAAAAGTGGCAGGAATGGTTTTAACTTCAATGAACATGCGTCTGGAAAAGTACCGGTAATTTACCCCATTTTGACAGAATTGCGGGATCGGTCTTTGAACCGGGATTGGCAAAGTAATTGTAGGTTTGCGGCCTGAAATCTCTTCAAATCCATTCATCAACCATCCTTTTTATGTCTACTTTTTGGGACGAGCGTTTTTCAAAACCCGATTACGCATATGGCGAGTTGCCCAACCAGTTTTTCAAAGACCAGCTGGACCTTTTGCCTTCAGGATCTATTTTACTTCCAGCAGAGGGTGAAGGAAGGAATGCAGTTTATGCTGCATTGAAGGGTTGGGAAGTAGAAGCCTTTGATGCCAGTGTTGAAGGTCGAAAAAAAGCAATTGCCCTGGCTGAGAAAGCAGGGGTGTCGTTTTCCTACCTCGTGAGAGAACTCCGGGAGGTGATGTATACCGAGGCAAGCTTCGATGTTATCGCCCTTATTTACATGCACCTTCCTTCCAACCAAATGGCCGCAAGCCATCGGAAACTCCTCCATTTTTTAAAGCCTGGTGGTCGGATTATGCTCGAAGCTTTCGGACCTAAGCATCCTGCTTTTCAAAAGCTGAATCCGCAGGTCGGGGGGCCACTCGATGCTGATTTATTGATTGGAACCGAACAGATTCGGAGTGACTTTGCACAATTGGACATTGAAATGCTGGAGGAAGTTGAAATTGAATTGAATGAAGGGCTCTTCCATGTGGGTAAAGGTTCCGTCGTGCGTTTTGTAGGAAGGAAGAAAGAATGACCTTTCTTTTAGATTGGATGCAATAGTTCTTCTACGCAAAAAATGGCCGAGGTTTTCCTTCCCGAATCCCTGAAAAAGCTTGCCGGAAACCCGGACAGGATTTTGGTGGAAGGAAATACATTGGCTGAAACTTTGAGGGCACTTGTTGGGATATTTCCTGAGCTGAAAAATCAGTTTTTCACAGAGCAGGGATTCGTTTCTCCCGATATTCAGGTTTTCGTGGATGAGATGGAAATGCCTCATTTTCACTCTGAGTCCCTTTCCATCGGATCTGCAACCAGGATCCGGATTGCTTTAAAGGAAAAGCTTACCGTTGACCCATTGTTCTCCCACGAGGAATACAACCGATATAGCCGACAGCTTATTCTCCCCCAATTTGGTTTGGATGCCCAGATCCGGCTGAAGCAAGCCAGGGTTTTGGTGATAGGCGCCGGAGGTCTGGGCGCTCCATTGCTTATGTACCTTGCTGCCGCCGGAATTGGACATATCGGAATTGTGGACGGCGATGTTGTAGAAGAAAACAATCTGCACCGACAGGTTTTGTTTGGAACAAAAGACCTCGGCAAGTTGAAAGTTGAAGCCGCAAAAGACCGGCTTCTGGATCTCAATCCTTTCATTGTGGCAGATGTTTTCCCCTTTCGGATAACAGCTTCCAATGCACTGGAGCTGATTTCCGGCTACGACCTGCTGGTGGATGCTTCTGACAATTTCCCAACCCGGTACCTGCTCAATGATGCCGCCTTTCTAACTGGAAAACCGTTGGTTTATGGATCGGTTTTTCAGTACGAGGGACAGGTTTCTGTTTTCAATCTGGCCGATAAAAGGGGAGAAACTGGTCCCAATTACAGAGATCTTTATCCCGAGCCTCCTCTGGCCGGCACTGTTTTAGATTGTGCAGAAGGGGGTGTTCTGGGTGTTTTACCAGGTATAATCGGAAGTATGCAGGCCAATGAGGTGATGAAAATTGTTACGGGAATTGGCGAACCATTGAGTGGGCGCTTTTTCACCTTCAATGCACTTCGCGGTGAAACACAGGTTTTTAGTTTTCAAAAACGGTCAGACAATCCGTTAAGAGGCAATCCTCCATCCATCACTTCCCTTTCGGAGGACGAATTTTATGGTTGCCCGGCTTCCCTGGTCACGATGGTGAAAGAAGCGCCTCCTGTTGAGTTGTCTGCATGGCTCTCTGCAGGAGAGGCAGTTCAGCTTGTGGATGTGCGTGAAAGGGAAGAAATGGTCGATGAAAATCTGGGAGGAAAGAGGATTCCATTGGATGAATTGCTTTCCCAATCAGGACAGATCAGCAGGGAAGGGAAAGTGGTGGTGTATTGCGAAAAGGGAAACAGAAGTGTCCGGGCCATCCGGATTTTGCAGGAAAATTTTGGCTTCGAAAACCTGTATAGCCTGAAGGGCGGCATTCAGGCATGGATAAATGAAAATCCGACCAGGGTTTAAGAAATCCGCACCTTTCAGGGAATCGGTTTAAAAAATATCCCCGACCCGTCCGGCTTCAAAGTGATTAAACCCTTTGCTCCAGACAAAACATGGAAAATTTTCAGCCAGTCCCTGATGGATGGCCCAAACTTTGCCTTTCCAGGTCCATTTTCCATCTTGCACCCTCTTTTAGTTTAACCAAAACCTATGGCCGTTGAAACTTTCCTGGGCGAAGATTTTTTGCTCCATTCCAAATCGGCACGCCTGCTCTACCACGATTATGCCTGCCGCATGCCGATTCTCGATTACCATTGCCATCTGCCTCCCGATCAGGTGGCCGGGAACCGGAAATTTGACAACTATGCCCAGGTTGCTCTCCACGGCGATCATTACAAATGGAGGGCCATGCGCACTTATGGCATTCCTGAATCAGATATTACCGGGCCTGCCGACGATATAACCAAATTCCGCCGCTGGGCTGAAACGGTTCCCCACACCATGAGAAACCCGCTCTTCCACTGGACCCACATGGAACTGGCTTTCCCTTTTGGTATCAGGGAACTCCTGAACCCAGCCACTGCAGATGGCATTTACCACAAAGCATCGGACAAGCTGCAACAACCTGAATTCTCTGTCCAGGGTATTTTGAACCAGTTTCAGGTCAGGCTCCTGTGCACTACCGACGATCCCGCCGACGATCTTCAATACCATCTTCAACATAGAAACGCAGATCCCCAAACCCATATGCTGCCAACTTTTCGGCCCGACAAGGCCATGCAGGTGGGTTCCCCAAAAGCATTCCGCGATTACATCGGCAAGCTTCAGTCCTGCACCAGCTTCGAAATCCGTAACCTCAATTCTTATACCGCAGCACTGAAGGCCAGACACGATTATTTTCATGAAATGGGCTGCCGGCTTTCTGACCACGGCCTGGAAACCATAGCCTTTGTGCCATTTACAGAAGGCGAGGTAAGCAGGATCTTCGATACACTTTTTGTGGCAGGAACTGAGGTTTCTGCCGAAGACCAGAGGAAATTTGAGTCCTTTATGCTCGTGCAGTTTGCACTTTGGGATCATTTACGTGGGTGGACACAACAATTCCACCTGGGCGCCATCCGAAACAACAATAGCCGCATGCTCCGTGCTTTGGGACCCGATACCGGCTTCGACTCCATCGGCGATTTCTCTCAGGTACGGTCAATGGCCCGCTTTTTCGATTTTCTGGACAAAGACGACTGTCTTGCCCGGACCATCATTTACAACCTCAATCCAGCGGACAACGAAGCCTTTGCTACCATGATCGGCAATTTCAACGATGGAAGCATCAAAGGGAAAATGCAGTTTGGTTCTGCCTGGTGGTTCCTCGATCAGAAAGACGGCATGGAAAAGCAAATCAATGCTTTATCCAACCTTGGATTGCTGTCCCAGTTTGTCGGCATGCTTACCGACAGCCGAAGTTTTCTCAGCTACAGCCGGCACGAATATTTCAGGCGCATTTTGTGCAACCTGATCGGAAAAGACATTGAAAAAGGCGAATTGCCTCAGGAATATGAGTTTCTGGGTTCTATGATTCAGGACATCTGTTACCGGAACGCCGTCAACTATTTTG
>JBIPNA010000228.1:0-5757 GCA_044375665.1 Catalimonadaceae bacterium | reverse complement strand
TCAAGTCTAAGCTATACCTATAATTCACTGAATGGAATTACCTCCATTGCCTCCAGGTCCGCAAAACTGGCAGGGGGTAAGGGCATGCTGGTGTTGACAAGTGCGGGCAATGAAGGAAACAACAGCAGCTGGGGAGGCTGGATTTCGGTTCCCGCGGATGCAGAAAATATTTTGAGTGTCGGATCGGTTAGCGGTGCCGGTGCTTATTCTTCTTTCAGTGGCCGGGGACCCACAGCAGATGGCCGGACAAAGCCTGATATTGTAGCTCAGGGAGAATCGGTAGTTTTTCCAAATGTGTTTTCCACCAATGGAATAACCACCAATAGCGGAACTTCTTTTTCCTGTCCGCTCATTTGTGGCATGGCCGCTGGCATCTGGCAGGCCCATCCCGAAAAATCGGCGCTCGAAATCCTTAATTTATTGAAAAACAGCGGTTCTAACCGCGACAATCCTAACAACCAGATTGGCTGGGGCATTCCAACATTTGTAAAAGCCCATATTCTTGCCGGAGCCAGACCTGTTTTGTCCTTTCCTTTCGATGTCCGGGTGTTCCCCAATCCTGCCCGGGAGCGTGTCCTGACACTCGATCTGCTTGAATCCAATTCTGTTGGCCCTGCGGTCTGTGCTGTTTTTGATGCCAGGGGTTCTAAGGTTTTTGAATCCGATTTGACATTCGACCTGGTGCACCAAAAGCAAAATGTGGTGCTTCCTGGATTACCTGCCGGGCTTTATCAGCTTCAGATCGAAATGGGGGGTAAATCATTTCAAAGGAAAATCATCCTTCATTAATCTTTATCCCAAACAACAGGGAGGAATCAAGGGCCTCCCTTTTCTATGTCCAGGCAAAAAAGCATTCGGTTCGCAGAGTCCAAAGTAATGGACAACATCGTAGAAATCGGGAAGCCGGGCTACTTAAGTAAAGCCGGAACCTGGAATGCTGAATTCTTCCAAAACGAAAAACCCATTGTTCTTGAAGTCGCCTGTGGAAAAGGAGAATATACCGTCGGACTTGCCAGGGCCTTCCCCAAAAAGAATTTTATCGGGATGGACATCAAGGGCTCCCGGATTTATGTAGGTGCTAAAGAAGCCATTACAGAAGGGATATCCAATGCTGCTTTTCTCCGGGGAAAAATCGAAAACCTGCGGACCTTCTTCGGTTGGCGAGAAGTTTCTGAAATCTGGATCACGTTTCCAGATCCCCGTCCCAAAGACAGAGATGAAAAAAGGCGGCTGACTTTCAGGCGTTTCTTGTCCCTTTATCAGCATATCCTCCATCCTGATGGAATTTTGCACCTCAAAACGGACAACCGGCCTCTGATGGACTACACCATTGCTTCGGTACAGGAATTTGGTGGAGAAATTCTGGCACAAACCTATGACCTGTATCATTCTGAATGGAAAGACGAACATTTGGGCATTCAGACCTATTTCGAACAGAAGTTTACGGCCAAAGGATTCAGCATCAACTACCTGAGGTTTCGCCTTCCGGTTCTGGAGGTTCCGTCAGGCCCGGTTCCGCCCATTTTTTTGCGGGGCGAGCCACTTTCGGAAGATGCCATGCTTTTGGCCGGCAGGTCCATCAGATCCATTGGATAACTGGCCCGGGATCCCTTCCCTGGTCAGGATGTATTTTTCGGGTCTGCATGATTATTTTGATGAATTCCTTTGAATTTCAAGCTTTTCTCTAAAATATTGCCTCCGGCATTGGCTGTTTGATTCATGACGCTGCATACCATTGAGAATGATTTCCTCCGATTGGCTGTTTCTCCCAACGGCGCCGAGGCACGCCATCTTTGCACGGTAGATGATAACCGGGAATGGCTTTGGCAGGCCGATCCTGAGTTCTGGCCCCGCACAGCACCGGTTTTGTTTCCGGTTGTGGGAAAACTTGCTGAAAATCAATTTTTCCACCATGGGCATCCATACCCGCTTTCCCAGCATGGATTTGCCAGAGACCGGGTATTTGAGATCCGCTCCACGTATCCCGAAACCCTTGATTGCTTTTTAAGGTCTGACTACGAAACATGGAAATTCTATCCTTTTGATTTTGAGCTTTCCATCCGGTATCAACTGGAGGATAATCTCCTGAAAATCCGGTATCAGGTCCGAAACTGCAGTGACCAGATGCTGCCTTTTTCCATCGGTGCCCATCCGGGTTTTGCTTTGCCAGACTTCCCTGAAAAAAAATGGTTCCTGGAGTTCGAAAAAGATGAAAGTTTAAATCCCCAGCTTTTGGAAAATGGCCTATTGAAGCCAGAAAAGGGGAATGCCATTCCTTTGAATCAAAAAAGGCTTCCATTGGATCTGCATTTGTTTGATCAGGATGCCCTGGTATTTGAAAAGCTGCAATCCGGTTGGGTAGGATTGGGTCAGGAAGGTGGTCCGGTTTTATTAAAGGTACACGCTACCGGGTTTCCCTGGTATGGAATCTGGTCTAAGCCCGGAGCACCGTTTGTTTGCCTGGAACCCTGGTATGGGCATGCCGACCCTCCGGGGCCGTCGGCAGAAATTTTACAAAAGCCTGGGATCATTTTACTGAAACCAAAAGAAATGTTTGAATGCCACTATGCCATTGAAATTATCCGGTAATGCATAAACTATTCATATGGATGGGCTTTGTGTTCTGGCTTGCAGCCGGAATACAGGTTTACGGGCAAGGAAATGTTCCCATTCTGCACACCGACAATGAAAAGGCCAAAGCTTTTTTTTTCAAGGGGATAGATCTTGCCAAAGGGCGGCGCTTTGATCTGGCCATGGAGGCTTTTGAAGATGCCATCAAAAAGGACAAAGGTTTTGAAGAAGCCTATGCCCAGTTGCTCAAATACTACGAGATGTTTGGCTTCAAAAACAAGCTTAGCGACCTCCATAACCGCATTCTTGAAAATCTTCCCGAATCTCAGCTTTCAGCCAGATCCTGGTTGTTCAAGGCACAGTCTTCTTTCGACCAGGATCAGCTTGCCGAGGCGTTGACCAGTGCAGAAAATGCCGCCAAACTTGCCACAGTAGACCTTGCCATCAAAACAAAGGCACTTCAGCTTCGTCAGAACATCCGGTTTGTGCAGGGTCAAAGTGGCGTTCCTCCGGATAAAATCCACATGGAACCTCTGAGTGATGAGCTCAACAAGTTTCAGCTCCAGTATTTCCCGGCCATGACAGCAGATGAGAATTTTCTCATTTTCACAGCCAGGCAAGGCACCCATGAAATGTATGACGAAAACATTTATGTGAGCCGAAAACTGAATGGGGTCTGGACAAGTCCGCAAGGTATTTCACCGCTGATCAACGGCCGGGAAAATGAGGGTACCAGCAGCATCAATGCCGATGCCCGCATCCTGGTTTTTACCAAATGCGGCAGTCCGGAGGGCCAAGGCAGCTGCGATATTTTTATATCAGAAAGGGAAGGGAACAATTGGAAAGCGCCAAAACCCATCAGGGAAATCAATTCACCTTATTGGGATTCGCATCCTTCTCTTTCAGCCGATGGCCGCCGGATTTTTTTCACATCAGCCCGACCAGGAGGCCAGGGCCGGATGGATCTTTGGTGTTCCGAAAAAGACAGCAATCAGGTTTGGCAGCCACCATACAACCTTGGGTCAGGAATAAACACTCCCTATGACGAAGAAACACCTTTTCTGCATGCCAATGGGGAAACCCTGTATTTCGCGTCTGATGGGCATCCGGGATTCGGGAAAGTAGATTTGTTTTTTACCCGAAAAGATAAAAATGGCTGGGAAAAACCGGTCAATCTGGGCAAGTCCATCAATACCCCCGGAGACGAGTCTGGTTTGTTCATAACGGCGAGTGGCAAAACTGGTTTGTTTTGTCTCGAAGAAAGAAGAGACCGGGAGTTATTGGCCAGTCAGATTCAGTTGTTTCGGATCCCAACTTCCATGCAAAAAGGTCCGGCCTGTACATTTCTGACAGGAACTGTGTACGATGCGGTAACCAAAAAAAGACTTCAGGCCAATGTTGAGCTGGTTCACCTGGGTTCAGGCAAAACCGAGTTCGCCCAGGAATCAGATAAAGATTTTGGCACTTTTACGGCCGTGGTGCAGGAAAAGCAGAAATATGCCATGTTCGTTTCCCGGGCAGGATATTTGTTCAACAGCTCTTCGATCACGACCGATTCGGTTCTGGAAACGGCATCCGGCTGGAAAAAAGACGTCTATTTGGAGCCCATCCGGGCCGGGGCAAGTATTGTACTGAACAATCTGTTCTTTGAAAGTGGAAAAGCCGATTTGCTGCCGGCATCGTTACTGGAGTTGCGCAAAATTGGAAAGCTGATGCGGCTCAACCCGACCATGAACATTGAAATTTCAGGGCATACCGACGATGTCGGGAAAGATGCCGACAACCTGTTGCTTTCCCAGAAACGGGCAGGTGCCGTTACCGAACACCTTGTGCGTCAGGGCATCAACCGAACCCGTTTGAAGTCGGTGGGTCTGGGTGAAACCAAGCCCTTGAATGCCAATGCGGACGACAACCAGCGGTTGCTGAACCGCAGGATTGAGTTTAAAGTGTTGTAACGCATGGGTTATTCCCGGCATCAGGACCTCCGCTGATCCCCGCTGTTTCAGGTTTCCCGCTGTTTAGGCTGTCCGGGATTCCGCTGTTTCAGGTTTTTAACCTGGAACCCCTATCGTAGGATTTGCAATCCGCAACACACTTTCCAAGTTAAAATTCGGCCAGTTCCAAAAGCCCCTTTCGTGCTCCATACAGTGCACCACAACTACTCCATAGGTATTCTTCCTCTTTTTCTACCAAACCTGCCCGCACCGGATTAAGGTGAATGTATCGCATTTTGCTGTCAAAAAAGGCCTTTGTTCGTACTTCTTCCCCATGATACCCTGCCTCCCAAAACCAGATTTTGCCATCCTTTTTTAACAACAACTGCAGCCAATCTTTTCGGCTTTCATTCTCGTTGTTTTCAATGGCCTTAAACAACACCTTGGCTGTATGTTTTTTAAAATCCCGAATCAGGTCGGCCAGATTGCCGGTGGTATCGGACAGGATCAAATGGCAATGGTTGCTCATCAGGATCCAGGCATAGATTTGTAAGCCTTTGTTCAGCTGGCAATACCGCAAATTTTCAAGCAATACATCTACATAAACAGGTCTTGTAAAAACATCAACCCATTGGTGCACTGTAAATGTTACAAAATACACTCCGCCGGAGTCATATACCCGATACGTTTCTCCCAAGGCGTAAACGTAGTTTTGACGGATTAAAAATCCTACGATCAGGCTTCCGGATTACAAATCCGAAAGAGCGACCAGTTAAGACCCGGCCCGACAGAGGAGGGAAAGCCCCACATCCTTCAGAACTCCCAGGTCCGGACCACCGAGCCAAAGCGAATTGAGCTATGTGAGAAATTCCCCCAAATCAGGCTGCAAACCCAATGGGGAATTTCCTAATCTTGCGGGCCGTTCGGCAACATCAAATCAGATGGCAAAACCTCTTCCAACTAAAATATGGCTCTCCTCGCCCCACATGAGCGGAAGGGAAGCCGAATATGTCAGTGATGCCTTTGCAACCAACTGGATCGCTCCACTGGGACCACATGTGGATGGTTTTGAAAGGCAGATTCAGGATTACCTTGGCATTGGTCATGCCGCAGCATTGAGTTCCGGCACATCGGCCTTGCACCTGGCCCTGATCATTGCCGGTATTGGTCCGGAAGATTTGGTTTTGTGTTCCTCGTTTACCTTTTCGGCTTCGGCCAATCCCATTGTGTATCAGGGCGCCACGCCGGTTTT
>JBIPNA010000012.1:0-21380 GCA_044375665.1 Catalimonadaceae bacterium | reverse complement strand
TAACATAGATGGCCAATTCTGACTTTTCAGTTGAATAGCGGGGGCTGCCGGTTCGAAAAAAAATCAGCTTCACCCTCAGGTCATCCCCATGAGTTTCGGGAAATCGTGAAGCCATGTCGCTGAAAAAAGAGTTTTCATCCCAATTTTTTGGCCATGGAAACCGGAGGGCTTCGACCGAGCGGCAAATGCGGGACCAGTGAAAAGGCTGAAGTGGAAGTGTTTTTCCTTTTAAAAACCGCATGCTTTCAAAAAAACCATCCCCGAATTGGAAAGACCGGTTGAGTTCCAGCGGTAATTCGGATTCATTTTTCCAATCTTGCCACCATAAAAATTGATTCTTTAGCACAGGATTTGCGGAAAGACTTTCCGGCCTTCCATCCATAGGAAAGTCCATTTGTCACAGCGAATCTCTGCAATGGATTTTAAACTACCTATTTCACCTGTTCATTTTTAATTTATGAGCGAACGCAGCAGTATTTTCGATATGATCGGACCTGTCATGATCGGTCCCAGTTCGAGCCACACGGCAGGTGTGGTCAAAATTGGAAATGTAGCCCACCGGATTCTGGGCGGGATTCCTGAAACTGCAGAAATTCTTTTTTACAATTCGTTTGCAAGGACGTTTGAAGGTCATGGCAGCGACAAGGCTATCCTTGCAGGGCTGATGGGCTTTGCACCAGACGATGACCGTATCCGCGAAGCATTCCCGCTCGCTGAAGCAGCAGGGATGGTGTATACCTTCAGGTCCATCGGAAACGCATCCACTTTGCACCCCAATTCAGTGCTGGTTATCCTCAAACGTGGGGGAGAAAAAGTAGAAGTCCTCGGCGAAAGCCTGGGAGGTGGAGTAATCAACATCCGGGAAGTGGACGGTTTCCCTGCCAACATCAGTGGTCAAACCTATACCATCATCATTAAGGCTGAGGATAAAAAAGGAACGATTGCTTTTTTGGCTGAAGTGCTAAGCCATGACGATTGCAATATCGCCACCATGACGGTCAGCCGGAAAGGGAAAAATGACCTGGCCTGTCATTTTATTGAAACCGACAGTCCTGCAACCGATTTAACCGTTCAATACCTTCGCTCATTGAAATGGGTTCACAATATGAAATATCTTAAACCACCAGGGGCATGAAAATTCTGTATTTATTTTTTCCTTTTTGTTTTCTGCTGAACCCAACAAAACCGCTTTATGCTCAAAATAGCGGAAAAATGAGCCTTCGGCAATGTATTGAAGTGGCTCTTGCCGCCAATATTTCAATGAAACAAGGTCAGGCCACCATTCAAAGCAACACTGTGGCACTGAATCAATCCAAAATGAACAGACTTCCATCCCTGAACGGAGGAGGAAGTCAGTCTCTGAACTTTGGACGTTCAGTAAACCCATACGACAATACGGTTGTTGAAAATCAACAGGTTAATTCAAACAACTTTTCCCTTTCTGCCAATCTCAATGTGTTCAATGGCTTTCAGAACACCTATACCCTGCAACAAAGGCAAATGAATCTCAGGGCAAGTGAGCATGATCTTGGGACGACCAGGAATTCCATTGTCCTGGGTGTGGTGGAATCTTATGCCAGTGTTTTGAGTACACAGGCTTTACTCCAATCTGCTCAGGCCCAGGCGGAAGGTACCAGAGCTCAAATCGACAGGACAGAGAAGCTCGTCAGAGCGGGGAGTCTTCCGGAAACCAACCTGCTGGATTTAAAAGCACAGCTGGCGACAGAAGAAACCAATATTGTGCTCAACGAAAACAACCTTGATCTGGCCAGGCTTCAGCTGGCACAATGGATGCAGACAGAACCTTCCCGGGTTATGGATCTGGAGGAACCAGCTTTTGTCCCCGGAGAAGGAAAGGACCAGACTGCATTTGAAGTTTTTTCAGTTGCAGAACCAAATCAGCCGCAGATTAAAGCAGCTCAAATGCGGGTGCTCAGTGCAGATAAAGGCATTGCCATTGCCCGAAGTGCCTTTTACCCCAGTTTGAGCCTGCAGGCCGGATTGTTTACCAATTACTCCTCCATTGCCCAGCGTTTTATTCCCGGAAAAACTTTGGATACACCTGTTTACCAACCTTTTGATGCCTTTCAGATTACCGATCTCAATGGCAATGAAATCCCAATAAAAGTTAATCAGGTAATCCGGACCTCGGAGGGTGGTTTTCAAAGCCTTTCTTTTTCAGACCAATTCGACAACAACCTCCGGAAAGGGATTTCTTTCAACCTGAACATTCCCATTTTCAATGGCTTTCAGGCCAGATATGGAACTGAAACCGCCAGAATCAATAAAATTTCAGCCCAATTGGAGCTGGAAAGACAAAGGAATCAGCTGCGTCAAACCATAGAAACAGCAGTAGCCAATGAAAAAGCAGCCAGAAAGCGTCTGGAGGCTGTGGAAAGGCAAATTTCAGCCCTTACAGAAGCCTATCGTTCTTCAGAACAACGTTTTAATCTTGGAGTTATGAATTCGGTTGATTTCCTTCTGGCGAAGAACAACCTGGCAAGGGCAGAAAATGACAAGGCCAGATTCCGGTATGATTTTTTCATTCGGAGGGCCCTCATTGATTTTTATCTTGGTAAAGACCTTTTTGATAACGCAACGAAATAACCATCAACTTTTGAAATGAAAACTTGGGTATGGATTCTCCTCATAGTGGCAGGCATTGCAGCCATTGCAGGGGTCATTGGAAAAAAGCAGGGATGGTTTGGCAACGAAGAAAAAACAGAAGTGGAGATCGGTGAGGTCAAGAAATCGAACATCACAGAAAAGGTCAGCGCAAGCGGCAAAGTACAACCCGAAGTGGAGGTAAAGATTTCCGCAGATGTTTCCGGAGAAATAACAGCGTTGGCAGTGAAAGAAGGAGATTCTGTGAGGAAAGGCGACCTCTTGTTTCGCATTCGCCCTGATAATTACCAATCGATGCTGGATAGAGCAAGGGCGGCTGTGAATACGGCCAAAGCCAATTTTGCACAGGCCAGGGCCACTCTGGCGCAATCCAATGCCCGGTTTGTCAGGGTAAAACTCGATTTCGAACGGAACCAGAAACTTTTTGAGCAAAAGGTCATCTCCATTGCTGACTGGGAAAATGCCAAAGCTAATTTTGAGGTGGCCCAGAACGAATTGGAAGCAGCAAAGAGCAACCTGGAATCTTCAAAATTTGGCATTGAAAATGCCGAAGCCAGTTTGAAAGATGCTGCCGAGAACCTTCGGAAAACCACAGTTTTTGCCCCGATGGGGGGAATTATTTCCAGATTGAATGTAGAACAGGGGGAACGGGTGGTTGGTACCGCCCAGATGTCAGGAACTGAAGTCCTCCGGATTGCCAATCTCCGTGATATGGAGGTGGAAGTAGAGGTTAATGAAAATGATATTGTCCGGATTGAAATGGGCGATTCAGCAGAAATTGAGGTTGACTCTTACGCCTATCTCAAGAGGAAGTTTAAGGGTGTGGTTACTTCCATAGCCAACTCGGCCGTAGAAACCCTGAATGCCGAAACAGTAACAGAATTTAAGGTAGATGTAAAAATCGATCCGTCATCCTACCAGGATCTTGTCCGGAATAAAGGCGGCAATTTTCCTTTCCGCCCGGGGATGACAGCTTCTTTGGAAATCCAGACAGATAGCCGAAACCAGGTTCTGGCAGTGCCTTTATCTGCCGTTGCTTCCCGGTCTCAAAAGAAAAAAGTTGAACTTGATTCCAATAAAAAGCCGCAGGAGAATTCGGAGGCAGAGAAACGAAGAGAAGAAAGCAGCCTTCAGAAAAGCGAAATTGTGTTTGTGGTCAACAACCTGAAAGTAGAAATGCGAAAAGTAAAGACCGGAATTGCGGATTTCGAACAAGTGGAAATCCTTGAGGGCCTGAAGGAAGGCGAGAAAATTGTTACTGGTCCTTTTTCAGCAATTACCAAGAACCTTGAAGACGGAGATGAGATCCGCCTTCGTGAAAAAGAAAAATCCAAAGGCAAGTCAGTTTCTATAACTTTCTGAAAGGCAACCAAAGGCCCGGCGGAGAAAATTGAAAAAATTATTCCGGCGAAACTGGTAAAACACTACTTTTACAACGCAATTGTGGGCAACTGCATTTGTAAATCCTCAATAGTTTAGTTTAGTACGGATTAAGCGCTCTCATTTTGAGAGCGCTTAACTTTTTTACATACCCATATCATTTACCATACTGACCGATGTCAGTCTCCAAAACCAGGGCCTTAAACCAATTTGCCAGCAGAAATCCCATCCTATTTAGATTAATTCTAAATAAAAGAAATCATAATTTCCATAGGGTTTCGATTTTTATCCGGTTGTAAATTTGCGGTCCGAAATGAGCGATTCCATTCAGGAAAATTCCTTTAAAACCATTCTCCTCAGCCATAACGAGGCGCCTGTTGAAGTGCGGGAAAGGTTTGCATTCACAGATGATCAGTCGAGAGCTTTTCTATTACGTCTGAGCGAAGTCTTTGGAATCCGGGAAGCAATCCTGGTCTCTACCTGCAACCGTACAGAATTGTATTACTATCATAGTACACCCGCGTCGGAGGTTCTTCCTTTTTTTACTTCATTCCGCACTTTTCCCTCTGAATTGGCCAAAAAGTATTTCAGGCTTCTGGAGGAAACACCTGCCTCGGTAATACATCTTTTGAGGATGGGTATCGGGCTGGAATCTCAGGTCCTGGGCGATCTTCAGATCATTAATCAGGTAAAAGTAGCTTACCAACTTACAGCCGACCTGAATATGGCTGGCCCGTTTTTGCATCGCCTGTTGCATGCCCTCTTTTTCCTGAACAAGCGAATTGTGCAGGAAACCCGCTTCAGAAGCGGGTCCGCATCTGTATCGTATGCCACGAAAGAGCTTGCAGAAGACCTCGTTCAGGATAAAAGTAAACCAGTTCTTGTTATTGGCCTGGGTGAAATTGGCATTGCTGTGGTACGGAATCTTCAGGAAAATGGCTTTTCAAATATCCGGATAGCCAACAGGACAGAAGAAAAAGCCCAGGAATTTCTTTCTCAGGGAATGGAATTCGTTTCCATGGAAAAAGCCAGAGAGGCAATGGCTTCATCCACCCTTACGATATCGGCTTTGTCCGGTGCACATTTTCAGGCTGGTCCTGAAGTTTTTAGCCAAAGCAATCATCTTGGTTTTCAATATTGTATAGATCTGGGCATGCCAAGGTCAATTGACCCATTGGTAGAAAACAACCCAAAGGTTATTCTTTATAATATTGATCAGATCCAAACCAGAGTCTCTGAGGCCCTGGCCATGAGACAACAGGCGGTACCTCAGGTGGAAGCCATAGTGGCAGAAGGGTTTGCTGAGTTTATGGAATGGAGTCGCGACATGGCTGTTTCTCCGCTTATCCAGCAAATGAAGTCGGCCCTTGAGACCCTACGCAAGGAGGAAATGGCAAGATTCCTCAAAAAAGCAGGAGATGAGCAGGCTGCATGGGCTGACGAGCTCACAAAAAACATGGTGCAAAGGATTATGAAATCCCACATTGTCCAGCTGAAAACTGCCTGCCGGAGAGGAGACGCAGAAAATCTTACCGAAGCCTTGAGGCAACTTTTTCAGGTTGAGGCCGGAACCCAGGTTTGATAAGCCTCCCTTCAGGGAAAACACCTTTATTTGCTGCAACCTGTTTCTTCCTCAAGGATGCACACCCTTATTACCCAACTAAAAGGAACCTGGCTCGCCCCGTCAGGACATCAGGGCCCTCTAACCGGCCTTCAGATGAACCAAGTAAACCTGCTTGAGAATTCCTACCTATGGATTGAAAACGACAAGCTCGCCGGATTGGGACCCATGGCAAACATGGAAACTGAGGTCCCGGAATCCATTCGCCAACAAGCAAGGATTCTGGAATGCCCCGGCCAGTATGCCTTCCCTCTTTTTGTGGATGCACATAGCCACCTTGTTTTCGCCGCCTGGAGGGAAAACGAAATGGAAATGCGGCTCGAAGGAAAAACATATCTGGATATAGCAGCCGCCGGAGGCGGTATCCTCAATTCTGCATTGCGTTTACAAAATACTCCCGAAGAAGTCCTATTCGAAGCGGCCTGGGATCGCTTACAGGCGCTGATCAGAATGGGAACCGGCGCATTGGAAATAAAATCAGGTTATGGATTGACCACCGAAGCCGAGCTCAAAATGCTTAGGGTGATCCGGCAACTCCGGGAAAAAGCACCCATTCCCATAAAGGCAACTTTCCTGGGTGCCCATGCCATTCCAAAATCCCATACCAGCAGGGAAACGTATCTCCAACTTATCGAAGAGGAAATGCTTCCGCTGGTAGCCAGAGAAAATCTTGCAGATTACTGTGATGTATTTTGCGATACCGGTTTTTTTACCCCAGAAGAAACCATCAGGATTCTTCGGAAGGCCGGAGAATTTGGCTTAAAAGCGAAGGTCCACGCCAATGAGCTGGCCAAATCAGGGGGTGTGCAGGCTGGTGTTGCATGCCAGGCCGTCAGTGCCGACCATCTGGAATGCATGGGCGATGAAGAATTATCCCTTCTGCAGCAATCCAAAACAATCCCTGTGCTTTTGCCTGGTACAGCATTTTTTCTTGGAATTCATCCACCCGATGCCCGGGCTATGCTGAATTGGAATCTGCCTGTGGCACTTTCCAGCGATTATAACCCAGGTACCTGCCCCAGCGGAAACATGGAATTTGTGATCTCCCTCGCTTCTCTCTTGCTCAAAATGAGACCAGCAGAAGCCATTCATGCCGCAACGCTCAATTCGGCATGCGCCATGGAAGTACAGGACGAAGCGGGACAGATTCTTCCCGGCAGAAGTGCCAGTTTTTTCCTGACCAAACCCATCAGCAGCCCTGCTTTTTTACCCTATCACTTTGGAGAAACCAGCCTCGCCGAAGTCTGGGTTAATGGAAAAGTGTTTTCATGATCTTTCATAAAAAAAAGGGACCCGCAACGCAGGCCCCTTTTCGTAGGGTATTGAAGTTGGTTTTAATTAGTATGCTTTGACTTTCGGATCGAATTCGGCCCAACCGTCGGTCCAGTCGGTAGCTCCGAAAGCCCCATGGAAAGTCACACTCTGAAAATAGGTGGCCAGCTTGGAATAAGTGAAGTTTGCACCTGAAGAAATGACACCGCTCGCCACACCGAAGGATGGGTTGGACGGATAGGCAGGAGTTTTGCCCATGAACAAGTTCACATCAATACCGAGGGTACTGTAATTGAGTTGATTGGTCAGGGAAATAAAGCCTGCAGGATTTCCTGCTGAATAATAGGTCTTAACTTCATCATCGGTGGCATTGGTTCCCCCCTGGAAAGGCTTAGGAGCTGTCCGGTTACCCAATGAGATGAGCAGGTTGTTTTTAATTTCACCCGTTTCGGCAGTAAAATTATCCAGGGTGGTTTTGCCATCCAGACGAAGCCCAACCGGAAAACCAGCAATCACTGAGTTGAAGATAGATGTAGCAGTCCGGCGCCGTAAATGCGCTGCATGCTGGTAGTTGGCTGAAACAGAGGTAGTAGAATCGTAACGCGGACCAAAAACCGTGATGTTGGAAAACACAGGAGCAGTCAAAGGTAAAGCTGCTGTTCCTCCGGCATCATTATCCGATTCGAAGGCATTGGAACCAGACTGATCGGCAGAAAAAGGATCGCGTACAGAAACGCCAAACTGAACTTTCCCGGTGTACCCGAAATCAGTATCAAAGTCATCGTCCCAGGCAGAAAATGCAACCAGGTTTTTACCATTAACAGTTCCGCCAAACCATTCGAATGCATCATCTCCGCTATACGAAACCTGAACATTTTCAACCACAGTACCTGAACCAACGCCTCCAAATGTCAAACCATTGATTTCATTGTTGGGAGAAAGTGCAATTCCTGCAAACTCAATTCTGACATATTTCAATATGCCTGAATTTTCTGCATCATTGGCCGTACTGTTCTGAGTTCCAAAATTTACCGCAGGGCTTACCCCTTCAATGCTGGGATTGTTTTGGTTTACATTGGCAGAACCCAAAATAATGATTCCACCCCAGTCGCCTTTATCACGCTCGCCTGCCCCAAATTTTGAGGTAAAAATGATGGGTTTTTCAGCTGTCCCTTCGGCAACCAGACGGCCACCTTTGTTTATCACCAGGGTTCCTTTTGAAGCTTTGTCGCCAAAAATAACCGTTCCTGCAGGGATGGTAAGTGTCTGTCCGGTCTGTACAAACACATAACCTTTCAACAAATACTTTTTGGTAGCGTCCAATGTTTGGGTGGACAGATTGCCGGAAAGCTCGATGGTCGTAGGAGTTGGTGTCGGCGTCGTATCTTCCTCATCCTTTTTACAGGATAGCGCTGCAAAGCCCAACATGAGGGCCAATGTGAGACGGAATAATTCTTTTTTCATGTTTTGAACTTAATTTCGATTTGAGCGCAAAGAGAAGGCAATCTCATTATGTGAGTGTTACCAATAATTTAGGTTATTCTAAAGAAAGTGTCTGATTGTTACCAAATCATTCCTGAATTCTAACCGGAAAAAATCTTTGGCAACCAAACAAAAAAGGGACAGCCTCAAGAGGCGCCCCTTCGGTTGAAAATGAAAAATGACGTATTATAAATTAACCTGTGCGGTCAGGGTGAAATAGCTTCCTCTCCTGAAACGGAATATCAATTCATCATTGCTTCGGATCTTTCCATCCCGATCAGAATCCTGAACAAAACGACTGGTGTAGTTCAACAGGTCGTTTAAGGCAAACCTCATATTGACTTTCTTAGAGACAGGATAGGATGCCGTCAGATCCACGATATGGCGGGGCATTTCATAAATCGAAGGGAATAAAGCATCACCCACCATAAATATTCTTTTTCCAAAAACATTGTACAGCGCTGTAAACTGGAGTCCGGTCTTCTCATGGGTATAGAAAAATCCACCGTTGACCACATAAGGAGATTGTCCCTGAAGAGCCCGGATTCTTTCCTGAGAACCGACCACGCCCAGATCTACCCGGGAATGGATAAGGCTGGCATTGCAAAGCAGGACCAGTCCATCTACAAACCGGGCGCCTCCGGGCACGCCCATGGATTTTCTCAGTTCCACTTCCAAGCCATAGTTGTTGGCCCGGGAGGCATTGGAATAGGTGAATTGCGGAGAAAGACCAACAGGTGAAATCTTGGTTTCGATGGGGTTGAAAAACCGCTTGTAGAATCCACCCAGGGAAATCAGTTCGCCTTTTCCGGGATAAAATTCAATCCGGCCATCGAAATTATGAATGTCGGCCACTTTCAGGTCCGGATTTCCCACAAAGTTGGCATCCAGGTTGAAATCGTAGTACACAAACGGAGCCAGTTCCCTGAATTCCGGCCGGTTGACGGTTTTGCTGTAAGCCACCCGGGCCACCCATTTGGGATGGAAAGCAAAGGACACATTGGAGAAAAGAAGGGGACTCAGGATGGGATTGCGCACCGATACCTTTCCTGCGGAAGTAGCCGACTGCATTTCCTGAACGTTGAACTCCGGACGGATTCCTGTTGTAAACTTAAAGCGTCTGACAGGCAGCATAAATTCACAGAAACCGGCTGCCAGGTAATTGCGTGCGGTGTAGGAATCCTGAGGACGGGTACCTTCTTCGAGGACAAACTTGTCGGTAGAAAGATTGGCTACCGAGAAAATCTGGTCCAGGTTCTGGGTAAGGAGGTTTTGATTGGCACCTGGATTTTTGAGGATGTAGGCAAAAAAGCGGGCATCAAAATTACGTTGCTTAACCTCCTGGTATGTACCTGCCCGGATTTCGGCTTTGGCAGAATCGAATGGGAGTGAAATCTTGTGGTTGACCGAGGCCGAGCTCATCACCACATGTTCTTTAAGCCCGGAGAAAAAACGGCCGGTTTCGTCCAGACCTCCGGATCCGGCGGCAGGCACCAATTGAAACGGATCGTTCGAATTTTCTACCCGAACGGTCCGGACACGCCGGTAGTCGGGTTGGGTCCGGTTGGTGTAGGAATAGGAGCCAACCCATTGAAGTTCTGTGGCCGGGCTGAGCTCATGCGTGCCCAGAATCTGTGAGCTCAACAAGGTGCGACTCAGGAAGTTGTAGCTGTAGTTCCGGAATTCGTCGGAGCTGCGTTCGGCAATGGAGCCTGTACGGATCACGGTTTCGTTGTCGCCGATCTGGTTGAACAGGTTTTTCAGTTCGATCCGGTATTTCTCGCCTTTGAACATCCAGTTGGAGATGGCCGAAATCCGGATGTTCCGGGCATACGACCGGTCGGAATATTGAAACAAAGTATCCTGGCTTTTTCCGATGCTGGCATCCCAGGAGGCATAGCGGAAGCGGGTGGTTTGCTGGTTTTGGAAACTGGAGGTGTAGTTGAGGGAAGAAACGGTACTTAATTGTCCGCCTTTCAACTGCCACCTTTTGCCAAGATTTACACCCAGGCGAATATCGGGTCGGATGGAATAATTGGAGTTGCCGAAATTGTCGTTCAGTTTTTTGGCGTGCTGAAGCTGCTCAGAAGCCGGCATGTTCTGGTATTTCTCGGTGGAAGGAAAGCTGGAAGGGAAACTCCGGGTTCCATTATCAAATCCCATAAAATCGGTTCCCGATCCTTCTGCCTGTTGCCCATCCGAAAGGGTGGTAGCCGACCGGAGCGAGGTGCCGGCCGTGACCTGAAGGTAATCGTCTCCAAAGCTGTTTCGGGTATAGATTTTCACAACGCCACCGGCAAACTCACCGGGAAGCGATGCGGAGCCCGATTTGTAAATCATCATCCGCTCGATCATGTTGGAGGCAATAAGATCGAACGAAAAGGAACGGGTATCTACCTCCGTTCCAGGCGAGATGGCATCGTTGATCATCACCGAGTTGTATCGTTCGCTTACACCCCGGATCATCACAAACCTGTTGTCGATCACGGTAACACCGGGCACCCGGGCCATCACCTGGGCCGCATCCCGGTCCTGGGTTTTGGCTATTTGCTCGGAAGAAACACCGTTGGCCACGGTTTCTGCTTTTTTCAGGTCGTTGATGAGGCTGATGTCGGTGTCTTTCCGGCGCACCACGGTGACGGTAACTTCCTTGTTCTCTTTGACTTCTTCGCTCAGTTCCACATCCAGCACACGGGTTTCTCCGGCCGGAATGGGAGCGAGAGGAATCAATTTTGTGGTGTACCCCATACTCCGAACCTGCAGAGTGCAGGCCTGGAGGGCAGGAATGTCCAGTTTGTATTTTCCGTCCATATCGGCCTGGGCGCCGGTGGTGGTTCCCTGGACAAGGATGGTAGATCCAAAAAGACCTTCTTTTTTCTGTGCATCGCGGATGGTTCCGTTGATGCGTACTTTCTGTGCAAAGGCAGTGGAGGTCAACAGCGTGAGAACCAGCACCATCGCTTTGTAATTCTTCATTTCCAACTTCAAAAATTCAGTGGTGCAAAGGAGGCAAAAGCCCATTACCCCTGGTTTTGTATGATGTAATCAAACCGTTAACGATCCGGATCGAATGTTATCCCGGTATTAAGGAACCGGCTTTCCCAGAAACTTTCATTGATTTTTTGGCCTTGCCAGATCAATATCTTAAAAATCGAACCATTTAGTTTTGCTACAAAAACAAAGGCCCTTATATTTGCGCTCCCAAAAAAGCCTCCTTAGCTCAGCTGGTAGAGCAACTGACTTGTAATCAGTAGGTCGTTGGTTCGATCCCGACAGGAGGCTCAGATAAAAATCCAAAGAAGGCACCTATAACAGGGGCCTTTTTTTGTGCCCGGTAACTGCTGGCCGGCCAAACCAATCTTTAGAAATGAGGGCGTGCCGGCTTCCTTCGTCGCCGTCGGGCCATCCGCTACAAATCCTCCCGCCGTCGTACCTCCGTCGGTCCGGGTTTTTTGCTCCTGTCCCTCACGCAGAACTGTAGTCGGCAACCATTGCTGCACCGCAAAAGGGATAGAAGTGGGCAGCCTGACGTCAGGAAGGCCGAAGCGATAGCGTAGCCACGGATAGCCCGGGCCGCAGGCTTTGCCCAAATCCACAATGGGTCGGGGTGTATGGGTGCCGGTTTTCGATACCGTCAAAAAAAAAGCCCCGGATGGGAGGTCCGGGGCTTCTGGAAGTTATGGCGATGGTTAAACCAATTTTGAAATGAATCGCTCGTCCATACGAATGTGTTTGATGGACGAAAAATGCGGAATCTCGATGAACCTCAGTTTGTCGATGAGGGTTTTGATTTTACCTGGTTTGGTCTTTTTGTTGTCGCCAAGTGCTGTTTTCATAATTTTGATGAAGATCTGAACGTGCTCCATGGTGTCCTTGTCGGAAATCCGGATGGAACGCTGAATACTGTTGACACACTGGTTGAACAGGTCGTAATCGTTGAGAATACAATACTGAAGCCCCAGGAACAATTTGATTTCAATCTGCGCCTGTGGATATTTCTTGAGGCTCAGTTCGTTCAGCAAATTGTTGAGATAGCGGGCTGCTTCGTCGTATTTTTCTGCATAAAAGCAACCCATCGACCGGTACATGGAATAGATAATGTGGCGGGGAACGTCGTTCATATCTATCTCATAATCGGCAAAAAGGGTTTTGTTTTCCTCATACAACTGTCCTTCGTTTTCCATCCGCACGGCCCGGTCGATTTTGGAAAGCAGGAACTGAGGCGGGAAAGTATAGAGGTTGTAGTTGGAGAGCAGCAGCGCCGCATTAAAGTTGACCTCGTCGAAGTAACGTTCTGCTTTGCGGTAAACCTTATAATAGTTGTAGTACTCGAGCTTGAGGAATTCGAATACGATGTTGAGGTTGAAGTAAATCGAATCGCGGTTGTAATCTTCAAAGATCTTCTCCACGTTCATGAGGATGTCTTCGATGGGCTCCTCGTCTACATTTTCGTTTTCCCGGGTATCTACAAACAGGCGGTGGTAAATATTAACCAGGCTGAAATACACATAAAGACGGTGGGACTTGTATAGGTTGCAGACATTGGAAATTTCCTTGTAAAGCACCTCCAGGCCGAATTTTTCAACATCCGAGCCGCTCATAAAAAACTGGCCGAATTTCTTGAAGTATTCAGCCACCAGGTCTTCGGCTTTATCCATGGCCAGCATGTAGGCCACATGGCGGTTGTATTGCTGGCTGTAAGCGAAGTTGTCGGGTGTGTTAAGGTGGAGTTTTTTGAGGGTTTTGTAAACGATGGTCAGCTCGTTGGCGAGATCGTAATCCAAAAGTTCTTTCTCCAGTTTTTTCAGGGTGGCAGAAGCGATGGCCCGTTTTTTCGTGAACACCACATCATTGATGTTGGCAACTTTTTTCAGGAGGTCGGTCCTGGGGCTTTCCATCTGCGCCAGGAGGTATTCCTCAATTTTCTGATTCAGACGAGACCGCAACGTATAATAGGCGTTGGTGTTCACGTCCAGTTCCTCCATTACCTTGGCGTCGCTCATCTGGCGCTCCCGGATAAACTTCAGGAGGTGGGCGGATTTTTCCGCATTGCTGTGCATCAGGGAGTCGTGGATGGACTGATAATCAGAGGCCGACAACTGCTTGATGATGTTTTTCAACTTAGCCATAAATGGAAATAGGGGTAAAGGTTTCGAATCAAATGGAGTCCCAAAAAAGTTGCGGCAATATAGGACAAATCTGTATTTCCAAAATCTTATGAAAAAGAAGAAAAATGAGCATTGTTATTGCTGATTTTCAAAAGGTTGAGAAAAAAATTGAAAAAAAAATATCTTCTGTTTCTGGTCAAAACATGTCGAAAACGGTCATTTTTTATGTAGAATTGCCCCTTGTTCAAGCACCTTCATGCACAAAAAAATACTCTTTGTCTGTCTTGGTAATATTTGTCGCTCTCCTCTTGCAGAAGCCATTTTCAAGGCACAACTGGAGCAGCGGGGTCTCTCTGACAAATACATAGCTGATTCTTGCGGGACTTCAAACAACCATGTGGGAGAACGGGCAGATCCGCGTACCATCCGGAATGCCCGGCACCATAATGTGGAGATTGCACATACGGGAAGGCAGCTTCAGGAAGAAGATTTCTCTCTTTTCGACCTTATCCTCACCATGGACAGGTCGAATTTTCAATATACCACAGACCTGGCCAGCCGTGTAGGTGGTAAAAAGCCGGATATTCGGATGGTACGCAGCTTTGATCCTGAGTCTCTGGGCGTTCAGGATGTACCTGATCCCTGGTATGGAAACGAAGAAGGGTTTGAAGAAATCTTTCAAATGTTGTGGCGCACCAGTTCCTCCCTCATCGACTTCCTGGAGAAGCAGGTACCGGCCGAGCCAAGTCGCGTCCGCGAAACCTCAGGCTTTTAAATTACCGGCCCTATGGCAGCTTCGTTGCCCCCCACTTTGCTGGTTTGGGACCGGATTGGTGATTACCACGCCGTCCGGTTTCGGACATTGCAGCAATTGAACCCGGATTCTGCCGTTCACCTGGCCGATCTGGGTGGCAGCGATGGGATTTATGGATGGAACAACCCCGTTTCCCGCGACCCGCATTACCATGCCCTTTCCCCCCTCCCGGTAGGGAAACCTGATCTGATGAACCGTTTCAGAAACTTCAGACAACTGGTTCATAAAGAAAACATCAGGACCGTTGGTCTTGCAGGATACGGCCGGCCTGAATACCATCTTTTTCTATGGTGGTGCAAGCTTAAAGGCATTTCGGTTGTTCTTTTTGCCGAATCATGGTATGGCCAAAACCGGTGGATAAACGCCCTCAAAGGCTGGTATCTGCAATTTCTTTGTGCCGGGTTTCTGGTTTCAGGAAAAAGGGCGCTACACCATTTTCAAGGCCGGCTGGGGATCAGAAAGCCCATGGAGATTGGGTATTCTGTGGTTGACAACGCCCATTTTGCACATAACCCGGTTCCGAGACAATCTCCCCCGGTTTTGCTTTGTGTAGCCCGTTTTGCTCCGGAAAAAAACCTTGCCATGTTGCTGGAAGCTTTCGGGAAATCCCGGTTATCGGAAACCTGGGAGCTTTGGCTGGTGGGTGGCGGTCCCGAAAAGAATCTGCTTTTGGGCAAAAGCCGGAAACTGAAAGGTGTGCTGCTTAAAGATTGGTTATCGTATTCCGAATTGCCGGCTTTGTACCAATCGGCTTCAGCATTCGTTTTGCCCAGCCGGTTTGAACCATGGGGATTGGTGGTAAACGAAGCGATGGCAGCTGGTTTACCGCTTGTTTTGTCGGATGCATGCGGCTGTGTACCGGAACTGGCGGGTTCTGAAAATGCCCTGATTTTTAAAACCGATGATCTGGAAGACCTGGTGCGTTGTCTGGACATCCTGGAAGAAATGACAGCCCAAAATCTGTCTGCTATGGGCGAAGCCAGCCGGAAACGGATCCCTCATTTCTCCCCAGAAACCTGGGCCAGGTCCTTCGCAGAACTGTGTCATTTGGGATAATGGATGGAATTTCAATCCTGAACCTCTAAATTCCAACACTTTTCGCCTGTTTTGAGTTTCAGAACCATTGGCCTTTCTGCCTTTCCTGAGTCCCATGAAATTGCCTCATTACTGCCCCAGCCTTACAGCTTACAGCCGAAGGAAAACCATAGATGTATCCATTGGAAACCTGATGCTTGGTTCTTCCTTTCCGATCCGCGTTCAGTCGATGACCACCGTAGATACCATGGATACCGCAGGTTCGGTAGAACAAAGTATCCGGATGATCGAGGCTGGCTGCGAACTCGTCCGGATTACGGCCCCCAGTGTAAAGGAAGCCCAGAACCTGGAAAACATCCGCAAAGAACTGCACCGCAGAGGCTACCACACGCCCCTTGTGGCTGACATCCATTTTACACCCAATGCCGCTGAAGTAGCGGCAAGGCTGGTTGAAAAAGTGCGGATCAATCCCGGTAACTATGCCGATAAAAAGCGGTTTGAAACCCTCGATTATACAGATGCTTCCTATGAAGCCGAACTCGACCGGATCAGAGATAAGTTTCTCCCCCTGGTCAAAATTTGTAAGGAATATGGGACAGCCATGCGCATTGGTACAAACCATGGTTCATTGTCTGACCGGATTCTGAGCAGATATGGCGATACCCCGCTGGGGATGGTGGAATCGGCACTTGAATTTATCCGGATTTGCGAACAGGAATCCTACCACAACCTTGTGGTTTCGATGAAAGCCAGCAATACCCAGGTCATGGTGCAGGCGTATCGTCTTTTGGTTCAGAAGCTGGAAGAAGAGGGCTTACTTCCATATCCGCTTCACCTGGGTGTAACCGAAGCCGGGGAGGCAGAAGATGGAAGGATTAAGTCTTCCGTTGGCATCGGGACCCTTTTGGAAGATGGCCTGGGGGATACCGTCCGGGTTTCTCTGACAGAAGAGCCAGAATTTGAGATTCCTGTTGCCCAGGCACTGGTGAACCGCTACCAACACCGGAGCCAGCATAGCTTTATTCAGGAACTGACTACCTATCCGATCGATCCTTTTCAATACCACAGGCGGAAAACCCATGAGGTTTTTTCGCTTGGCGGGAAAAACGTCCCAAGGGTGATTGCCGACGTTTCCGGAGTGGAAATCAATGCCATGCAGGATCTGAAGCCTTTTGGCCATCATTATCTGCCAGAGCCCGATAAGTGGCACATGGACGATCAGGGGGCCGATTTTCTGTACTCTGGTTGTCGGATAATCCCGTTTATGACAGCCAATGGCACCCGCATTTTGTACGACCATGATACCTGGCTTCAACAGCGGGAAATTCAGTCCTGTTTCCCGGTTTTCAAGCTTGAAGCATGGCTGCAACCCGATGCATTAAAAAATGATACGTGCAATTTTCTTCAAATAGGAGTGGAAGATCTCGCCAGAACTTCCGTGTTGGCCTCCCTTAAGGGCAGGACAGACGTGGTGCTGATGCTTTCTACAACCAATCTGCATACCATGCCTTCGCTGCGCAGGGCGTTTGTCGATCTTTTGGAAGCCGGAATTTCGGCTCCTGTGGTCCTTCATTTGTCTTACCCGGCATTGTCAGAAAATGAAATTCAATTGCACGCAGCCACCGATGCCGGAGGTTTGCTGGTAGATGGACTGGGCGATGGACTGATGCTTTCCCTGTCCGGGCCGGCCGATCCCAAAGCTGATGCTCCGGCTTTGAAAATGGTCAACCAACTGGCTTTCGGTATTTTGCAGGCAGCCCGAACCAGGATGTCCAAAACCGAATACATTTCCTGTCCAAGTTGTGGCCGCACCCTGTTCGACCTTCAGGAAACAACGGCCATGATCCGAAAAAGAACCGACCATCTGAAAGGCGTTAAAATCGGGATTATGGGCTGTATCGTAAATGGTCCCGGCGAAATGGCCGATGCCGACTACGGATACGTTGGGGTAGGAAAAGACAAAATTGCTTTATACCGCGGGCAAAATGTGGTAAAAAAATCTGTACCTGCAAGTCAGGCAGTAGACGAGTTGATTGGCCTGATCAAAGAAGATGGAATTTGGCTCGAGCCCGAATCAGTTATGGTCTTTTCGCAGGTTTGAACCATCTTGCAGCCTGATTTTTTATGGATCTCAGCGCCAACGACCCCGAACTGGACGGAAAATTCCTGGGAACCATTACCACCGATTTTGTAAAGGTGGCTGATGGTCTGAAAGAAGCATCCTACCAGGTCCGTTCCCGTCAGATTTCAAGTCAACCCATTTTTGTGATCTGCAAAGAAGTGCAACCCATCGGGTCTTTGCTTTACAACAAACTTCAGGAGTCGCTCGATTGGAACTACTTTATGTCCATGTCGGAAGAATTCCTCCAACGCGGTCTTTTGGGACCCGAAGGCATTGAAGCATTTTCCGCTACCTATAAGGATCCGGATGAGTTTTGCTGCCTTTTTGTAGTCAGTCCTGAATTGACAAGCTTCGTTTTCATTCCTTATCCGGAAGACTGACCCTTACCCACCCTTTATGCCCAGATTAAGTTGGTTTGAAATACCCGTCCTTGAGTTTTACAGGGCCAAGGCATTTTATGAATACGTTTTTCAAACCGATATTCGGGTTTCGGCTTTGGGCGACTATACCATGGGTTTTTTTGCTCCCCAGGAAGGTGGAACTACCGGCTCCATTGTTCAGGGCGAAGGATATCAACCTTCTGTATACGGACCCCGGCTTTACCTCAACTGCAACCCCGATCTTCAGGTTTTTGTAGACAGAGCTTTGGAAGCTGGCGGTGTTATGGTGGTACCCAAAAGGCTCATTGCCGAAGATGTGGGCTATGTTTCATTTATTCTGGATTGTGAGGGAAATGCCCTGGCACTCCATTCCATCGGTTGAAGCATGGAAAGGAGACCTTTTCTCAAATCCATTCCTTTTTTGGGATTAAGTTCCCTGGGAGGTGCTGCACCTCAAAAAACAAATTTTTCCCCTGATTTAAACCATGCGGCTCAGCTTGAGCTGCTGGAAAATCTGGCCCGGCCTGTTTGGTCGGCATGGGAAAACGGGAAATTGCTGCAAGCCATGGACCGACCAGGGTTTCCCCGGAAAGACCGCTTGAAATTTTCAGCTTTGGAAGCTGTAGCCAGGCTTTTTTACGGACAAATACAAGCTTGCCCGGGAGGTGCATTTATGGACCAGGGATGGCTGGATGCCCTTCAAAAAAGTTTGACGGAGACCAATCATCCAGATGCTTTTAACTGGGACAAAGGGGAACAGCCCCTGGTAGATGCAGCCATCCTGGCAGCGGGATTTCTCCGGCAACCCACTGCTTTTGAAAAAAGATTGACAGACAGCCATAGGGCAGGTCTGATAGAAGGCTGGAGAAAATCGCTCAGCATCAAACCCTACGACAACAACTGGGTACTTTTCGCTTCCGTGGTTGAAGCGGCACTTCAAAAGTGGGATAAGCCATATAAACCAGAAGCCATAGGTTTTGGGTATGAAAAAATGGAATCCTGGTACCTTGGCGATGGATGGTATGGAGACGGTCCAAGGTTCCACGCCGACTACTATAATTCCATCATTATTCACCCTTTTCTACAAATTCTGGATGACCTGGGCCACGCCGATCCGGAAATGGCAGAGAAACGAAAGGCCCGTTCCCGGCGATTTGGGCAAATCCTTTACAGAATGCTCGATGCGGAGGGTAACTTCCCTGTTTTAGGCCGATCCATTTGTTACCGGGCAGGGTTGTTTCACCACCTGGCTTTTTTGGCATTGTCAGGAAAATTACCCCCCGATCTTCCTGGTGCCGGTGTCCGGATCCGGTTATCTGGTTTGATCCGGCGGACCCTGGAGGTTTCACCAAAAGCCCCTTTCCGGCCGGGTCCGGGCACTACCGATGCTCAAACGGGCATTCTTAGGCCTGGGTTGTTTGGGTTTCAGCCCGAATTGGCAGAGTCATATATCAATACCGCCAGTCTTTACCTCACCACCTGGGCTTTTTTACCATTGGGACTGGGGTCTGGCCATCCTTATTGGGTTGATCCAGCACCTGCAACAAGTCTTTTGCCCATCGACAAATCTTTGAAAGAAGACGAACCCCAGTCCAAACCTACCCGTTGACGTTTACTTACCCAGCTATTTTTTTGCCTTGTATCCATGCAAAACCACCTGAAAAAATTTACCGCCTTTCTTTTTGTTTTTCTGTCTGCCTTTTTGGTAAAGGCTCAGGAAATTGTTGTTTCCGAATACTACAATGCCACCGCCCAAAACGATGAATGGACCGAGCTCATCGTAGTGAAGGACAACCTGGACCTCCGGGGATGGTACCTTGGCGACAACAATGCCGGCACCTCCAGCTGGCAACCCAAAGTTCAATTCAAAAATCATCCGCTTTGGCAGCATCTCCGGGCAGGAACCATCATCCAGATAGACCATGCGGCAAATGAATCGGGTTGCGATGATATCACAGATGCAAATGCCCAGGACGGTTTCATCCGGGTTTGTTGCAGAAATACAACTTATTTTGAAGGAGGCACCACGACCACTCTTTTTCTGGCCGATGGGGGCGATTTTGTTCAGATTGTAGATCCTTCGGGAAAAATGGTTCATGGCATCGGTCATGACGAAAACCCCGGAAGCAGTGTGGAAGGCGGTAACTGTTTTTCTACTTCTGACCGCTGGACAAACACAACCGGAGCTGAATCTGCCACGAGGCCTTGTGGAAATTTCCTTTTCTACCGGTTCAATATGGTTTCGCCTTCCAGTCTTCGCATTGTCACCGGAACTTTTTCTGAGTTTACAGGTGGCATGCAGACCACCACCGAAAACGGAAAGATTGAAGTCAGCGAAACGCCTTTCTCCGGAATTGGCAACGGAACCAACCATAACCTCTGGCTAACCGAGCTCAGGGCGCCCATTTTTCAGGCCCAGAATATTTGCCCGGTAAACCTTCCCACGGGTGGAATCCGGCTCAGCTGGCAGGCTGCAACCGATCCATTCCCTTCAGATAATGCAATTGGATACCTGGTCTTGCGCAACCAAAATGGAAACTTTCCACTTCCAACACAAAGCATTCAGCATATCCCCGGAGAATTTCTGGGTTCAGGAAATCAGACTGCAGAAGTTGTGGGGGTTCTGAACGGCTCTGCCTCAACCACTTTTACAGACCTTAACCCACCCCAGAATGCCACTTACCGGATTTTTGCTTTTCGGTACAACAATAACCCTGGATTTTTTCACCCCACCCGGGGCCGGTCTTACAACACAAATCAGTTTGTGAAGGTTAATTCCGATCCTGCGCCCAACCTTGTGGTGTACAACGATACCCTTTGCGGACCGGGAATAGCTACCTTGAGCTTCGAACCCCTTAACCAGCCCAATCCGGGACCTGTTTCATGGTATGCATCGGCTACAGGAGGCAATCCTCTTCTCATAAACCAGGATACCTTTCGCATTGCCGTCAGCCAGACCACCAGTTACTGGATCGAAATTCAATCGGCTTCCATCTGTTCAAACCAGCGCTATGAAGTAAAAGCCATTATCCAGCCTTTTGATTTTCAATTAACCAGCTCCGATTCGGTATGTGTAGGGACACCCGGGTTTTTCTCGGCCACACCCCTGCCAGGAGTAAACTATACCTTTACCATCCTCCAACCTTTCGGCGGATTGAAAATCACCAGAACCGACGACCATACCGTATCCATTGAAGTAGCCAACCTAACGCAATCCCGATGGGTATATGTCCGGGTCCAGGCCACCAACGCCGAGGGCTGTGTAGCCGAGCCCAGGCTTGACTCCATGTATACAGTGCCTTTCTTCCCGAAACTACTGGCCACTCCTTTGGTGCCTGAATTGGGCGAATCGGTTGCTGTCAGAATCGAAAAACAACAGGGCCCTGAGGTGGTATTAAACTGGTCCGTTCAGGGTGGGCAAATCGAAAATTCAGATTTTAGCCAGGTTAATTTTGTTGCTAACGGCCCCGATTCGGTCGTGGTACGTGGTGAAGCTTCCAGAATCCTTCCCAACGATGCCCTTTTTTGCAGATTAAATGTC
>JBIPNA010000011.1:0-21401 GCA_044375665.1 Catalimonadaceae bacterium | reverse complement strand
TCAACTTTTGGTTTGGCCATTATCCAAACACCAGATTTCTTCTCGAAGCCCTGATTCTCGACATTACAACCATGCTCAGAGATATCTCTGGAATTCAAATTTCACTGGCATTTCTTGACCGTTTGTTTTTTTGCAACATTGGGGGAATCTGTTTCGGGTTTTTTGCCAACTTCTTCGGGCACAAGTATTTCACCTTTAAGACCACGGGATACTACAACCGATACCTTGAAAAAAAGCGGACAATTGTTCGACGATGAACCTCCATTTTCTTGAAATTTTTTTTCCCGGTAAACTTCAAGTCAGGTATTTTACGCGAAAGGAAAGGATTTTTTAATTTTTTAAAGGATTTGTCGTTTGTGACCCATGTTATTGGCCTAAGGGTTGGCCGTGTTTGGAAAAGTGTATTTTGGGTTTTAGGTTTGTCCGGATCAATTTATCAAGTCCTGAATATCAAAAACTTCTCCACTTTCATTTCTTATTTTACTTTAATACAATGATTCTTCTTCAGATTACCGACTCTGCCGGGACAGCCATTGCAACCAATGCTCAGGTGGACAAGCAAACTGTTATCGACCTGATCTTTTCAAGTGGGTCAACCGGAGTCACCATTGTCTTGATCCTGTTCATTTTGTCCATTGTTTCCATATCCATTTTTGTAGAGCGATTTCTGACTGTTGGAAAAGCCCTTTCTTACGATCCAGGTTTTGTAAATGGGTTGAAATCAAGTCTCAATAACGGGAATATCAGTGAAGCCCGGCGTTTATGTCAAACGGTTAATACCCCAATAAGCCGGATGCTCGATAAAGGCATTTCCCGGATCGGCAACCAACCAGTCCTGATTGAAGGTGCCATGGAAGCCACCGGAAAACTGGAAATAACCAAGCTGGAGAAGAATCTTGGCTACCTGAGTCTTATCGCTAAACTGGCTCCAATGTTCGGATTTGTGGGGACAATTATGGGGGTAATTAAGATTTTCTACGATATTGCTATGACGGATAATCTTTCCATTGGGGTTATTTCGGGTGGATTGTATCAGAAAATGATTACCTCTGCTGCAGGACTGATGGTGGGTATCATTGCCTTTCTTGGATATTATCTTGTGAATATGCGCATCGAGAAAGTGATAGAGCGCATGGAACAGGCCACCCTCGATTTCATGGACCTTTTGTTCGAACCCAGTAAATAAAAACTGATTCTACAAACGATGAATCTTCGAAGGAGAGCAAAAGAAACAGCCGAGGTAAGTACGGAGTCGCTCAACGACATCATGTTCTTTCTTCTCTTGTTTTTTCTTATTGTTTCCACATTGGTTAACCCCAATGTGATCAAACTCTTTTTGCCAAGCGCCAAACAGAGCCCTCAGATGGCCAAGCAGCCCATAACCCTTTCTGTTACTGCCAATAAGCAATACTACCTGAATAAAACTCCCGTTGCTTTTGATCTACTGGAAAGTCAGTTGAAATCAGAACTCACCCGCCTTAATGAACCTACAGTTGTGCTTCGGTTGGACAAAAGCCTCACCATTCAGGACCTCGCCGATGTGATGTCAATTGGAGAACGACTCAAAGTAAAAATGGTACTGGCTTCCGAAAGCAGTCAGAAATAATCCCGGATTTCTTTGTACCGGAAACAGCTGGTCAGATGATCCTGCACCAAACCAGCAGCCTGCATAAATGCATAGCAGATGGTTGGGCCGCAAAAAGAAAATCCTTTCTTCTTCATGTCTTTGCTCATGGCCATTGCTTCCGGGCTTTGAGCCGGAATCTGGTTTTGAGACAACCATGAATTTTGAATGGGTTTCCCCTCCACAAAAGACCAGACATAACTGGCAAAAGAGCCCCAATCAGATTGAACCTGAAGAAACGCAGCAGCATTGGCAATGAGTCCTTTCATTTTCAAACGGTTTCTGACAAGGCCGGTATTTTGAAGCCAATCCTCCAGGGCATCTGGTCCATTGATCACAATTTCATTTGGGTCGAACTGAAAAAAGGCCTGTCTGAAATTCTCCCTTTTTTCAAGTACAATTTTCCAGCTTAGTCCAGCCTGAAATGTATCAAGAACCAAAAATTCAAATAGTTTTTGATCATCATAAACAGGCACCCCCCATTCTGTATCGTGGTAGTGTCTTTCAGAATCAGATTTTTCACACCAGGGGCAACGGGTAATTTCTTTCATTTAGGTCGAATCATCTTGGAGTCTTTCAAAGTAAATCCAACACTTTTGCAAAAACCAGCATGCAAATGAAAATTGGAATTTTTGCCTTTTTCCTGATTGTTTTTGGCACTGTTCAAGGACAAGATTTTTTGAAGTCAGGGCCAATGCCCGGATACTCAGACCACAGGGAGGTGTCGCTCTGGGTTCAAACCCAAAAACCCTGCAAAGTTCAGGTTCGGTTCTGGCCGGAAGATAACCCAAAATCTGTACGGTTTTCGATAACCATAAAGACCAGCCAGGATCATGCCAATGCAGCATCCCTTGTGCTGGACTCTCTCACACCAGGTAAGCGCTATGCTTATGACCTTTTGTTGGATGGAAAAAAGCACAAAAGAGATTCGCCGTTTTCGTTTCAGACCCTGCCTCTTTGGCAATTTCGTACAGATCCCCCGTCCATGCGCTTTGCCGTTGGTTCCTGTACCTATGTTCCGGAAGAGTTATGGGACAGGCCTGGAAAACCATATGGAGACAGTATGTTGATATTTAAAACCATTGCGGATAAGAAGCCTGATTTTATGTTGTGGATAGGAGATAATACCTACACAAGAGAAGGAGATTGGAACACCTGGGGTGGTTTTATGCATCGGTATTCGCACACAAGATCCATACCTGAGCTGCAGCCTCTGCTTCAAAATACCCATCATTATGCCACATGGGACGATCATGAATATGGCCCAAACGACGCCGATAGAAGCTTTTGGAATAAGGAGCTGGCCTCTAAAGCTTTTTCCACTTTCTGGCCCATGCCTCCGGGAGCCCCTTTGGGAGAGGGCCCTGTTACCCGAACATTTTCCTGGGGAGATTGTCAGTTTTTTATGCTGGATGACCGTTGGTTTCGGGCCCCAAATGGAGATAAAGATTCAACCAAAGCCTACCTGGGATCCAAACAGATCGATTGGCTTATTGATGCGCTGACCTTTTCAAAGGCCACATTTAAAATTATTGCCTGCGGAGGCCAGGTTATCAACAATGCCCGGGTGTATGAAAACTATGCCGCCTACCCTGTGGAACGGCGTCTTTTAATTGACAGGATAACCGCAGCAAAAATTTCCGGGGTTTTATTTTTGAGCGGCGACAGACACCATGCTGAATTGTCAAGGCTGGAAAGGCCCGGTACCTACCCGCTACACGATTTAACCACAAGTCCTTTGACGGCTGGCATTCATAATCCAGGAAATGAACCTAACACCCTAAGGGTGGATGGAACACTTTTTAATGGCCATAATTTTGCCTGGATGGAAGTTACCGGACCACAAAAAGACCGCATACTGAAAATACAAATCGTAGATAATCGGGGCAGAATGGTTTGGGAAAAAGAGATGAAAGCCACTGATCTCCGGTAGGATGAATCAAAAAAAAGGTTCTGACTGGGACCTGGTGGTGGTAGGAGCAGGGGCGGCGGGTTTTTTTGCAGTTTCAGAAGTGCTGACAAAAACTCCTCAGGCCAGAGTCCTGATCCTGGAGAAAACCGGAAAAACGCTGGCCAAAGTCCGGATTTCAGGTGGCGGGCGCTGTAACGTCACAAACCACTGCCCTGATCCGGAGGAATTGATTGCCAATTATCCCAGAGGATCGGATTGGCTGAAGGTTGTATTTCAACAGTTTGCTGTGGTGGATACATGGGACTGGTTTTTAAAGAAAGGCGTATCTCTTCATCGGGAACCAGATGGACGCATGTTTCCTGTTACCAACTCCAGCGAGTCCATTGTTCAGGCGCTTCAACAACAAGTCAAAGGCCCGGGTTTATCCATCCATTTTCATGCAGGTGTCAGAAGAATTTCGCCCCGGGAATCTGGCGGATTTGTCCTGGAAACGGAATCCGGTGAAAGTATACGCTCCGCCAACGTTTTGATAGCCAGTGGTGGCGGTCCCAAAGAGGATAGTTTTGGTTGGATGAAACCATTGGCCCTGAAGATTTCTCCCCCGGTGCCGTCTTTGTTTACATTTAATGTACCGAAACATCCATGGGCTGGTTTACAAGGACTATCTTTCCCTGATGCCCGGGTATCATTAAATTCCGGCCATTATTCATTTAGAGGACCAGTCCTGGTTACCCATTGGGGGTTTAGTGGTCCGGCAGTTTTAAAACTATCTGCTTTTGCCGCAAGAGAACTTGCCCAATCCGGATATGAATATGCCTTTTCAATTGATTTTTTACCGGGGTTGTCCAACACAGAGATCCACAATTTTTTAACAAACCATCAGGCTTTAAACTCCAGGCAGAAACCAGACCTTCATCCCTTGTTTGGTTTCCCCAGACGTTTTTGGGAGCAACTTTGTATGGAGGCTGGCCTGAACCTCCATTTTAATTGGGCTGAGGTAGGAAAAAAGAAAATCCAAAGCCTGGCCCAACTGATTAAAAGCCGGAGTTTTCAGGGAAAAGGAAAAACCACATACAAGGATGAATTTGTTACTGCAGGTGGAATTGCTCTTGAGGAAGTAAATGCCTCAACCTGTGAATCTTTGCGTTTTCCAGGACTTTTTTTTGCCGGTGAAGTCCTGGATGTAGATGGCATAACAGGTGGGTTTAATTTTCAGGCGGCATGGAGCACTGCATACGTGGCGGCAAAGTCTATTTCGGAGCGGTTACGCATCCGCGGTTGAATCTTGCGGATGGTATGCCACCCCTCCTGAAACCACGAATTTCATAGCTTCTGCCGATTTCAATGAAATGGGTTTTACACAATGGGCATCCACAATCCAGACTTTGCCGGAAATGTTATACGAATCTGGGAAGTAAACAGCCATCTTTTGAAGCCCAAAACGCTCATCCAGTGTGGATTGGGTAATGAAACCAACCTGTTGAATCCCGGAATTGGGAATGATTTCAACCAAAACCGGGGTTTCAAACTTTCTTTTGTCCCCAACAAAAGCCGAAAGCAGGTCTTTAAGCGATGAATAAATTAAGGCGGCAAGGGGTACTTTAACAATCAGCTTTTCGAGATAACCCAATAAAGGATTGATAAGCAGGGTTTGGCTCAGGGCCCCGATGATGGTAATGGAAACCAGAAGGATCAATATGCCTACTCCCGGAAATTGGATATGGAGTAAATCATCGAGGTATTTGAGACCTGCAATAAGAATGTATAATGTGATGGTTACTGGTGCCACCAGAACAAGTCCACGTAAAAAAGAGCTTAGAATTTTCTGCATCATACCCAAAAGCCCGGAGCATCCGGGTCCAACAAAATACGGTAAGTTTGGCGATTCGGTAAAAGACAGCTTCCGGATACTGAATTTAATCCTTTTACATGCGCTCTTTGTCGCTCTGGAAATATCGTCTGAAATTTCTTTTCAAGCTTTGGGGATATGAAATCCTGGACCAGTGGATAATAGCCTCTGTTCCATATAAAACAGCAAAAAAGGTTCTGGTTTTTCGCCTCGATCTCATTGGAGACTATTTGCTCACAAGGCCTTTTTTTCCAGATTTAAACAAATGGGCAAACACCCAGTCGAAATCTTTATATTTTGCAGGAAATCAGCAGGTTAAGTCATTAGCAGAGGAGCTTGATGCAGCAAATTTCCAGGGATTTTATTGGATAGACCGGCCCAGGTTCATCAACAGCATTTTTTATCGGTACAGGGTTTTGAAATGGGTTCGTATCCAGGGGTTTTCAGAAATTTTATACCCCTCCCATACCCGTCAATACTGGCTTGAGTCTGTTGTTAAAGTGAGTGGTTGCCGGAATGCCTATACCGGGAAGCCAATTGGAAAATATATGGCCGAATGGGAAATGCAGACTACAAACTCTTTATACCGGGCCCATTTGGAAACCGGGCCAGAGCCAATTTTCGAGTTTTACAGAAACCAAAACTTTTTTGGCCATTTTTTCGCCTCCACAAATCAGATTCCCATCCGGGATGGCCGGTTTCAAAATAAACAGAAACGACAACATGGCCAGCCTTTTCAGATTGTGCTGGCAACAGGAGCAAGCACGTCAGACCGTAAATGGCCATTGGAAAACTTTATACAATTGATGGGTCGTCTGGCAGATCAGTTTCATATAATGGTTGTCCTGATGGGATCTCAGGCTGAATCCAAAGAAGCGGAGAAGTTGAAAGAGGCACTTTTCCCTCTTCCTGTTGAAAATGCTTGCGGAGTATGGAGTCTGGTGCAATCCATGGAGCATCTTTCCCAGGCAGATTTACTTGTTTCCAATGAATCGGCTCCTGTTCATATGGCCGCAACAACAGGCACTCCTTGTGTTTGTATCAGCCAGGGAAATCATTTCGGTCGCTGGAATCCATATCCTGAAGATCTTGCTCCCCGGGTTTACACCGTTTATCCTAAGGAATTCGGTGACATTTCGATCCGGTTCGAAGAACTTGCTCAATCATTTGGCCATGGTTCCCGGATTCCAATGAGCCATATTTCAGTCAGGGCTGTTTTTGAGGTTTGTATCCAAATTTTGACTGGAGAAGCCAGTCAATCAACCACTTAGTAAACCACTGATCATTGAATTTGACAAAGCCCGAACAAAAAAACCAAAATACCCTATCTTTGACCGCCCCTTCAGGGGTTATTTTTTTCAATGGGCTGTGGTTCATGTAAAAGCGGAGGTTGCTCGGTCGGTTCATCGGGCGGAAAATCAGGATCCTGTGGTTCTTGTGGGGGCTCATGCAATGTGCTGAGCTCAACCGATTGGATTGGTGATATTCTCGATTGGGTGAGCGAGAGTTATCGAAATCTTGTAGAAGTTCGTTTCAAGGCAGGTCGCAAAGAGTTTTTTATCAATAAGACTGGAAAAAGGCTTTACACAGGTGATGGGGTAATGGTGGAAACCGGATCGGGTTATCACCTTGGGTTTGTTTCCCTTCAAGGGGAAATGGCCCATCTTCAATTGAAGAAAAAGACACCAAAAACTGGTTTTGAAGATCTTAAAGGAATTGTAAGACTGGCTTCTGAGAAAGATTTTGAGCGTTTTGAGGAAGCCAGAAACCGGGAAATGTCTACCCTTTACAGAACACGTCAGGTAGTACATGAATTGAAACTACCTATGAAGCTTTCAGATGTGGAGTTTCAGGCAGATGGTACCAAAGCATCTTTTTATTATTCGGCTGAAGAAAGGGTTGATTTCAGGGAATTGATAAAGACCCTCGGTGGAGAATTTAAAGTCAGGGTGGAAATGCGGCAAATCAGTTTGCGTCAGGAGGCGGGCCGCGTTGGGGGGATAGGGACTTGTGGTCGGGAATTGTGTTGTTCTACATGGCTCACAGATTTTAAGGGCGTTGCTACTTCAGCAGCCCGTTACCAAAACCTATCTCTTAACCCTACCAAGTTGTCAGGACAGTGTGGGCGTTTAAAGTGTTGCCTTAATTATGAGCTCGACACTTACCTCCATGAGTTGAAAGATATTCCCAAAGTGGAGAAAGACCTCCAGACCCTCAAGGGAAATGCCCGGCTCCAGAAAACAGATATTTTCAGAAAGGTAATGTGGTTTGCTTATGGGGGAGACGAAAGCAATTGGCACAAAATTGACATTGAAAGGGTTAACCATATCCTTGAACAAAACAAAAAGGGGCAAAAGCCACCCGCTTTAACAGAAGAAGAGGAGCAGATTTTAGTGGAAGCCGAAAACGAAGTAATCAATGAAGATTTGATTGCTTTGGATAAAAAGTTCTCCAACAAAAAGAAGAAGAAAAAGAAGCCAGGTATGTCTGCTGGCCCCAATTCCGGACGACCCGCAAATACCCCGGGAGGAAATATTCCAAAGCAAGCGCCTCCTCAGGGTCAGATGCGACAGGAAGGTACCCCTGGTGGAATTCCCAGACAGGGTCAGGGTCCCCGTCTCAATGGGGGAAAGCCAAAGAAAAAACCCCGTCCTGGCAATGGTGGAAACCGGCCACCCGGTGGAGGAAGTCCTCCTCCTCAGGTCTGACAATCATATTCCATAAACCTGTAGGTTTGATGTATGAAATTTGGGATCTTTGATACATGTTTTTGTATCTAACTGATTATCAGGTTTCTAAAAATTGGTTCCCAAAGAAATAAAGGACTAATTTTGCGGTCCTTTTAGCTCTTTCTGGCTTTGACCAAGAACACAGGTACGAACAACGATTTCCTCCGGGTTTTTTACAGAATCACCAATTACTGGTTGTTGTTTCTGGTCAGTATGGTTCTGGCCCTTGCTTTTGCTTTCGCATATGTGCGTTATGCGGAGCGGGTTTACAAGGTTTCTTCCACACTCTTGTTGCGGGATCAGGCAAACAAGGATTCAGGGATGGAAGCACTTTTCAAAGACCTGGGCATTGGAGGAGGTAAAAAAAACCTTGAGAATGAAATTGAAATCCTGAAATCTTACGAAACCAGCAGGAAGGCCATAGATCAACTGGATTTTAAGGTTTTCTATTTTGCTGAGGGGAATATCCGGACTACGGAGATTTACAAAGAATCTCCCTACCGTGTTACCTTGGATACAATTCCTGAGGAATATGTAGATAAGCCACTGTATATTAAGCAGATAAACAATAAAGAGTATTTTCTGCATACCCAATATGAAAAAGCATTTTTCGACCCCCAGACCCGTACGTTTTCTTTAACACAGGCAAACAAACTACCTGAAAGGAGCAAGCTTCACTTTGGTATAAGTTATGGACTGGATGGAAGTAGGTTTACCATCAATCTGGACCCTGAAATGAAAAAGGAATACAGCCAAGGCGCTTTGTTCTTTTTCAACATAAACCAGCCTGAAAACCTGGCAGACCAGTATCAGGGAAGGCTGCAGGTAAAGCAGGTCAATAAATTGTCAACTATTCTGGATTTAAGCCTGACAGGAAAGAATACACGTAAAGAGGCCGATTTCCTCAATGCCGTTGTCAAAGTATACTCAGAAGGCCTTTTGGAAGAGAAAAATAAAGTAGCTTCCAATACCATTCAATTTATTGACAATCAATTAACCGAGATCACGATTTCGCTTCAGGATGCAGAAGAGCAGTTGAAATACTTCCGGGCCAACAACAAGATTATGGACCTCAGTTTTGCAGCTTCCAATGCATTCAACAAGCTGGATGGTCTTGAAACAGAAAAAGCCCAGCTTACTGTCAAGAGAAAATACTACGACTATCTCCTCAACTACATCCGCGGAAATGATGTACTCAAAGATGTAGTGGCCCCTTCTGCGATAGGAATTAATGACCCGCTGTTAACATCCCTTATAGCCCAGTTGTCTAAATTGATTTCAGAGCGCTCCGTACTTTCCCTTACTGCCAGAGAAAAAAATCCTGCCTGGTTTGTCCTGGAGGACAAGATTAATTCTGTAAAAAAAGAACTGATTGAAAATATAAAAAGCATCATTGCCAGTTCCCAGATTACAACGGATGAGTTAAACAAACGCATTGTTGCCCTTGAAAGGAGTGTAGATCAATTACCCGACAATGAGCGTCAATTGGTTAATATTCAAAGGAAGTTCAATCTTAACGACAACATTTATACCTACCTGCTTCAAAAGCGGGCCGAAGCTGGAATTTCCAGAGCCGCCAATGTGCCGGATGCCCTGGTGGTCGAATCTGCCTCTATCCGGGCTGCAAGCCTGGTGGCGCCTAAAAAAGTAGTTGTTTATGCAGTGGCGTTGTTTTTTGGAATTCTTCTGCCATCCATCTTTTCTCTGGTAAGAATCTGGCTCAACGATAAAATTCTCAGCAAGGAAGACCTGGAAAATCAATCCAACATTCCCATTGTGGGTATGGTTGGAAATTCCCTGAATTTTGGAAATCTCGTCACACGAAATAATCCAAGAGGGGCCGTTACAGAGGATTTCCGGTCCATTAAATTGAATCTCCCTTACATGCAACCCAGCCAGCCGATAAAGGTAATATGTGTGACCTCATCGGTACCTGGCGAAGGAAAGACCTTTTGTTCAGTCAATCTGGCATCGGTATACGCCATGTCCGGAAAGAAGACCCTGGTTTTATTTGGTGATCTCCGAAGACCAAGAATTGACAAGGAGCTGGAAATCAAAACAGATGTAGGTATCAGCAACGTGCTCATTGGCCGGAATACACTCGAAGAAGCCATTCAGGAGTCATCTGTAAAAAACCTTTTTGTATTGCCTTCCGGCCCTACTCCTCCAAACCCTGCCGAACTTTTGGGTGCGCCTCAAATGGATGAGATCATGGAGAGACTTAAAAAGGAATTCGACATCATTGTCATTGATACTCCCCCTTTAGGCCTGGTAGCGGACAGCCTGATTATGTTAAAGCACAGTCAGGCCTCTTGTTATATTGTCAGGCATAACTATACCAGAAAGGTGTTTTTAACCAAAATAAATGAGATGTATGAAGACAAACGGGTTAAAAACATTTGTCTGATCATCAATGATATAGCCGGAGAAACTGTTGGTTACGGCTATGGTTATGGCTACAGGTATGGTGGCTATGGCTATCAGTACAACGGGTATTTTGAGGAAGAAAAAATGCCTTTCTGGAAGAAACTTTTTCCTTTTCTGCAAAGTCCAACCAAGAAATCCTGAACAAGCTTTTGAAAAAGATTTTACTCGTTTTTGGAACCAGACCCGAGGCCATTAAAATGGCTCCCGTTAAACAAGCGCTCGATGGACTTCCAGATTCATTTCTGGTCGAGGTTTGCATAACTGGTCAGCACAAAGAAATGCTTGATCAGGTTATGGATTTCTTTGAGATGAAGGCTGATTATGACCTGAAGGTTATGAAAAAGAACCAAAGCCTTACGGAACTTTCAGCCAACATTTTAACCGGAATGCAAAAAGTCCTGGAGCAGTCCAGGCCCGATATTGTTTTGGTTCATGGTGATACCACGACATCTTCCATGGCAGCACTCTCTGCCTATTATGCCCGGATCCCTGTTGGCCATGTGGAGGCAGGTTTGCGTACTTTTGACAAGTGGGCTCCGTTTCCTGAAGAAATGAACCGGGCCCTGACCGGCCGTTTGGCCGACTATCATTTTGCTCCTACAGAAGGCGCATTTCAGAACCTTCTGCTCGAAAATATTCCGGCTGATCATATCGAAGTTACCGGAAACACCGTCATAGATGCTTTAATGTTTTCTGTTGCCAAAGTCAGAATGAAGCAACCGGAAGGATGCAAGGACATTGCCTCAAAGCTAAAACCAGGCAGGCGGATGATTCTGGTTACCGGGCACAGAAGGGAAAATTTTGGCCAGGGCGTAATCAACATTTGTGAGGCATTTTTGGAAATCCGGAAAAAAGCGGATGTGGACATCGTTTATCCGGTCCACCTGAACCCCAACATTGCTGGTCCCGTGCACCAATTACTGGGAGATCAGGAAGGAATTCATCTCATTGAGCCATTGGACTATGAGTCCTTCGTGTGGATGATGGATTTGTCCTATCTGGTAATTACCGATTCGGGCGGCGTTCAGGAAGAGGCCCCATCTTTGGGAAAGCCGGTTCTTGTAATGCGCGACAAAACAGAAAGGCCTGAGGCAGTTGAAGCAGGCACTGTCATCCTGGTAGGTACAGATAAAAATAAGATTGTCGCTGAAACACTGTCTTTATTGGAAGACGCAGAGCGATACGAAAGAATGAGCCACTTGCACAATCCCTATGGAGATGGCTTTGCTGCCTCCCGTATTGCAGGGTTTTTGGAAAGTCATTTAAAGGGAAAGACCAGTATTTCAATTGTTTAAAGGAATGAGTGTTAAAGAACGGATTTGTATTTCCGGCCTTGGTTATATCGGATTGCCTACCGCAGCCCTGCTCGCCAATAGTGGCTACCAGGTGCATGGAGTAGATGTGGTCCCTTCAGTGGTAGAAACCATTAACCGGGGTGAAATTCATATTGTGGAACCTGATCTTGATGCATTTGTACATGCTGCTGTGCATTCAGGCCATTTAAAAGCCGCATTGGAACCGGCAGAAGCAGATGTTTTTATAATTGCAGTTCCTACCCCTTTCCACGCAGATCATAGTCCTGATATTTCTTATGTTCTTTCGGCTGGAAAGGCAATCGCCCCATTGGTAAAGCCGGGAAACCTGGTGATTTTGGAATCAACATCGCCGGTGGGCACCACCGAGAAACTCAGAGCCGAAATGCAAGCTCAGGGAGCGCCTGTTTCGGAGCTGTTCTTTGCTTATTGCCCGGAGCGGGTCCTGCCAGGACATGTCATGAAAGAACTGATCGAAAACGATCGGATTGTGGGTGGGCTCGATGAAACCAGCAAAGAAAAGGTTGCAGCATTTTATCGAAGCTTTGTAAAAGGGGCTGTTTTGGAAACCAATGCCCGGACAGCTGAAATGTGCAAGCTCACAGAAAATGCAAGCCGGGATTCCGGAATTGCTTTTGCCAATGAACTTTCTATGATTTGCGACGACCTGGGCATTAATGTCTGGGAGCTCATTGCCCTGGCCAACAAACACCCGAGAGTCAATATTTTGAGGCCGGGAACCGGAGTTGGAGGTCATTGCATTGCTGTTGATCCCTGGTTTATCGTCTCTCAAAGCCCGGAAAAGGCCCGCCTTATCCGTCAGGCCCGGGAAGTCAACAATTTCAAAACAAAGTGGGTCATTGAGAAAATCATCAATACCTGCCTTCGTTTCCGTATCGACCAAAAAAAGAAGCCTAAAGTTGCTTGCCTTGGTCTTGCTTTTAAGCCAGATATCGATGATCTCAGGGAATCGCCTGCTGTTGAAGTGGTTGAGGCCCTGATGGCTGAAAAGATTGATTGTCTGGTTGTTGAGCCCAATGTGGAGTCACATCCGCATTTTACCCTTCATGCCCTTAATGATGCGGTAAAGGCGGCGGATATCATCGTGGTTCTGGTGGGGCACAAACCGTTTAAAAAACTTGACTTTTCCGGCAAATCTGTATTGGATTTTGTCGGACTAACTTATTGATTCATTCTGCATTTTTTCGAACCAACCTATGTTTGATTTTAAATACCAGGCCCCAAAAGTGATTGCTGAAATCGGTTGCAACCACATGGGAGATTTTGAGATTGCCAAAGAGCTTATCCGTCTGGCCAAAGAGTGCCACTGTACAGTGGCGAAATTTCAGAAGCGTAACAACAAAGAACTGCTTACTGAAGAACAATACAACACACCTCATCCCAACCCATGGAACAGTTATGGTGAGACCTATGGTGCACACCGTGAATTCCTGGAATTTTCGGGCGCTCAGCATGGCGAATTAAAAGCCTACTGTGAAAGCATTGGAATTGAGTATTGCACTTCCGTATGGGATGTAACCTCCGCAAGAGAAATTATTGCACTTAACCCTGGTTTCATTAAAGTACCTTCGGCATGCAACAACAATTATCCTATGCTGGAAGTACTTAGAGATGAGTATAAGGGTGAGGTTCACATCAGTTTTGGTATGACTACCCACTCCGAAGAGGAAGAAGTTGTCAGGTTTTTCGAAAAAACCGGTGCCGCAAAAGATCGTCTGGTCGTATATTCCTGCACTTCCGGCTATCCAGTTCCCTTCAAGGACATTTGTCTTCTGGAAATCAATCGCCTTTATGCTGCTTTCGGAAGCCGGGTTAAGGAAGTTGGCTTTTCAGGTCACCACCTTGGAATTGCCATGGACATTGCAGCATATACCCTTGGCGCCCGTTGGATTGAACGTCACTTTACAAAGGACCGTACATGGAAAGGAACTGACCATGCTGCCTCATTGGAAGTTCCCGGAATGCAAAAGCTTGTTCGTGATCTGGAGCATGCCCATGAGGCATTAACAGCCAAGAATGAAGAAATTCTGGAGATCGAAATGGTTCAGCGAAAAAAGCTGAAAAACCAAAAGGTCTGACCAGGAAATCCGGTTCTTCACATGGCTGCGCTAAAAACCCTTGCCCTCATTCCCGCCCGGGGTGGGTCTAAAGGATTGCCCAATAAAAATATCCTGCCGCTTGCGGGCCATCCGCTGATTGCTTACAGCATTGCCGCAGGTAAATGCACACCCCGAATTGACCGGGTCGTAGTGACAACCGATTCGGAAGAAATTGCGCAAATTTCTAAAGCTTATGGTGCCGATGTTCCCTTTCTACGACCACCGGAGTTGGCTGGCGACTACACCACCGATCTGGAAACCTTTCAGCATGCGCTTCAATGGCTTGAAGAAAATGAAGGATATGTTCCAGACCTGGTTCTGCAACTTCGGCCTACTTCTCCAATCCGGTTTATCCAGGAAATTGAAAACTGTATTGATCTCCTGGAAAGACATGCCGACGCACAATCTGTCAGAACTGTAACGCCTTCGCCTATTACCCCCTACAAAATGTGGTTTATGGATGGACCTGAGTCTCCACTTAGGCCATTGCTGACAGTGGATGGAATGGATGAGCCATTTAATATGCCCCGTCAGAAACTTCCACCCACTTTCTGGCAGACAGGTACTTATGATCTCATCAGAAGATCGGTTATGATGGAGCAACATTCCATGACAGGAAAAACCATTCTCCCGATTTGTATTGAAAATGCACTGGCTATCGATATCGACGATATCCAGTCTTTTCGGAAAGCGGAAGAATTGCTCGGAAAGGTATCCTGCATAAGACCATGACGATCCGTTTTGAAGATCCCATTCTGGTTATTGGTGGTGGTTCCATTGGAGAGCGCCATATTCAGAACCTGGGTAAACTTGGATACCATAACATTATAGTGCTCCGAACAAGGGCACTTCCGTTCAGAAATGTTGATCCTGATGCCGTAAAAACGGTTACGGACTGGGAAGCGGCTCTGGTCCATCAACCCAAAGCGGCTTTCATTTGCACGCCAACCGCCCTGCATATTTCCCAAACCATACGCTGTGTGGAAAATGGGATTCATGTCCTGGTTGAAAAGCCGCTTTCCCACAATGGAGAAGGTATTTCCGACCTCGAATCAGCCTTTCAGGGAACCCAACCTTTTATTCAGGTGGGATATATGATGCGCTATCACCCCCATGCCCAACAGCTGAAAACCTGGATTCAGGAAGAAACCTGGGGCAGGCTGGTCAGCTTTTCTACCTGGTGGGGAGAATACCTTCCAAACTGGCACCCCTGGGAGGATTACCGGGAGTCGTATGCAGCCCGGAAAGAATTGGGCGGTGGGGCTGCCCTTACCCTGAGCCATGACCTTGATCTTGCTTTGTGGATGGTAAACGCACCTTTGCGCACCCATCACCTGATTAAAAACTACCGCTCAGACCTTGAAGTGGATGTAGATTCTGCAGCAGACTTTCTTCTTGGCTTTGAAAATGGAATCAGCGGCCACGTGCATTTAAATTTTTTTCAACAGGTGCCCAAACGGGAATACCGGTTTGAATTTACCGGTGCATCGGTTTGTTTCGATTTTTTCCGCCACAGAATGGAAGTTGTTCAGCCTCATGGTAATCAGGTGTTTGAGTTGAATGGATTTGATAGAAATGACCTCTTCATCAGCCAGACAAAAGATTTTTTCCACCGCATTGACCTGTTTACACCAGAAGAAAGTTTGCGCAACATCCACGATGCTGCCCGGATAGTTGAACTTTGCGATCCATTTCATTCCTGAAATTTTCATTCATGAATTTATTCGACATTCAAAATACCGTCATCCTCGTAACCGGAGGCTTTGGCCTTATCGGAAAAGAGATATCCAAATCATTCCTTAGGCAGGGCGCCAAAGTGGTCCTGGGAGATCTTAATGCAGGATTACTTCCTGCTCTTCAGGCAGAACTGGCCCAGGAGTTTTCCGAAGACATGTTTCTGCTTACCCTTCTGGACATTACCAGTGAAGAAAGTGTTTCTGCCACAATGGCCAAAACAATCGAACGGTTTGGAAGGCTTGATGTGTTGGTAAACAATGCTGCCATTGATGCGAAATTCGATAAGGATGGAACAGGAAAGGTCAACCAAAGCCGTTTCGAAAACTACCCGATGGATCTGTTACGCCGGTCGGTAGAAGTAAACCTGACAGGCACCGTTTTGATGACTCAGCATGCCTGTCGTCAGATGCTGCTTCAGAAATCAGGCAACATTATCAATGTGGCGTCCACATATTCTCTTGTGGCTCCGAATCAAAACCTGTACGATTTCGGTCAGGGAATTCAGAATTTTAAGCCCATTGACTATATCGCCAGCAAGTCTTTCATCCCAAATTTTACCCGGTACATTGCTACTTTTTACTCCAAAGACAATATTCGTTGCAATGCCATTGTGCCTCATGGCATTCTAAACAACCATGAAGAACCTTTTCTGGTCAACTTTTCGAAAATGTCGCCACTCGGCCGCATGTGTGAAAGAAGCGAACTGAATGGCCCTTTTACTTTCCTTGCATCTCCTGCTTCGAGCTATATGACAGGTTCGGTTCTTGTAGTTGACGGAGGTTGGACTGCATGGTAATACCTTTCTTCAGATCTAAGGTACAGGTCTGACTTTCAGTCAAATTTTTTATGATCGCTATGGCAAAAATCAAAATATTTCTAACCGATGTGGATGGCGTTTTGACCGACGCAGGCATGTATTATACGGAGTCTGGTGATGAATTAAAGAAATTCAACACCCACGATGGAATGGGTCTGAAACTCCTTCGTGAGGCAGGGATAAAAACGGGAATTATTACCACCGAAAACACCCGGTTGGTAGAACGAAGGGCTGCCAAATTAAAAGTAGATTATTTGTATCAGGGTGTGTATCCCAAAGTTCAGGCTGCTTTGGAAATTTGTGCCAGAGAGGGAATTGCCATGGAGGAAGTTGCCTACATAGGCGACGATGTCAACTGCCTGGAACTGCTTTCCTCCGTTGGTTTGCCTGCATGTCCTGCCGATGCATTGCCCAAAGTCAAGGCCATTCCGGGAATCAGGATTCTGGAAAAGAGGGGAGGAGAGGGTGCTGTCCGGGAGTTCATCGACTGGATCATGGACAACCAGCTCCATGCTCAATAAAAAAAGCATCGGGGTAGTTGGCCTCATCAATGGATTGTCAACCCTTTTAGGGCTGTTTTATTCCGTTGTACTGGCCAGGTATTTCGGGATAGGCTCTCAGATTGAAGTTTATTTCGCTGCTACCACCCTGCTTTTTATGATCAATTCACTTAGTCAGAGTGGGCAGTTGGCCGAAATTGTTCTACCGGTCTACCACAAGTACCAAAACCAGGAAGGACAGGAATCTGCCAACCAGGTGATGTCGGTGGTTTTCAATTGGATGGGACTCATGGCCCTTGTTTTTACATTGGTTTCTTTTCTGTTTGCCCCGCAGCTTTTTTACGCTTCTGCTTCAGGGTTCGATCCTGCTCAACTTGAAGAGGGTACCCGGATCTTCAGGATCATCGCTCCGCTTATTTTCGTTGAAATCATGAAGGCCCAGATTTCTTCCATGGTCAATGCAGAAAAGCGCTTTGGGAAAATTGAATGGGTGAACATCCTCAATCAACTTGCTTCTATGGGCTCTATTGTGCTGTTAACATCTTCCCTTTCGGTGTATGCTGCAGTTATTGGTTTATGGATTGGTGAAATTCTCGCCCTGGGTTACGGCATTTATGTGCTTTCAAAAACCAATTTCCGATATCATTTTCTGTTCCGGAAACCTGGGTTTAAAGTGCTTTCTGTACTGGGTAATATGACTTATACATTTGGATATGTAGTGGTTACCCAATCCTACCTTTTCTATATGAACAACCTCCTCACCCATTTGCCTCAGGGTACTTATGCGATATATAAGTATGCCATGTTGATTTTTACCAAAATTCAAGGCTTACTGGTACGGCCGGTATCCGTTATTTTCTTCTCGCAGTTTTCATCTGCCTACCACTCAGGTTCAGAAAAAATCAGGCATCTGGTGGAAGAAACAAGCCGTTTGGGATTTATTTTGTCTACCCTGGTTTTTGCAGGAATCCTCGCCTGCGGGGATCCGATGCTCCGTTTGCTCTGGGAAGGCGATACCTTTGAAACCGGGGCCATTCATCAGGTTTACACTACACTGTGTATCGTTTCGGTAGCGATGTTTTTAAATGCCATTGCGCTGCTTTATCGAAAAATCGTAATGACTTTAGGCAAAATCCGGGAACAATACCTGGCTTACATTGCAGTGCAGCTGGTTTCTGCAGGAGCCCTTTTCCTGTTGCGGGACCACATCATTCTGGAAACCATCCTTCTGGTGTTTTTGCTTAATACACTTTTCTTGTCTTCTGTTCCTGTGGTCCTGACAAGGAAGTACGCAGGTTCCGGAATTCCTGTATCTCTGGGTTCCGAGCCACTCAAAACCATCTTCTTTTTCCTTGCCCTGGTTGCCCTGGCTTATTTTATCGGTCAGATGGCACAGGCCCGGTTTGCAGGACAACCTGCCTGGCTTGTTCTTCTGGTAAGTGGTTTTGTTTTTGTGGCAGGACTAGGGGCTTTTGGCTGGGCATTCAGACTGGCTGAGTGGGAAAAAGCAAAAGCATTTCTGAAACGGCCGGCAAAACCAGTATCCTGAGCATTCCCTTCAGGGAACGGAAGTATGGGATTCTTTTGACTCTGAGACACCCAGGTAGCGATCCATCAAAAAGTGAATGCCGTATAGAAGGGGAATCATAAAAATAGCTACTGAAAATTTGTAGATGTAATTGATAATGCCAACGGCCAGAACCTGTTGTAAACTCCAGTTGCCCAAAAGGTAAAAGGCCACCCCCAACACCACGAAGCTATCAATGAACTGCGAGATAAGTGTAGATCCTGTTGCCCGTAGCCAGATGTGACGGCTACCGGTAAGCGATCTGATCCAGTGAAATGCGTGGGCATCAACCAGCTGTCCGATCAAAAAGGCACTGATCGAACCGACAATAATCCCCAATCCCTGGCGGAAAATCTTTGAAAAGGCATAGTTGATGTCGAAGTTTTCACCCTGGGCTCCAACGGCATTAAGTTCCAGCCAGAATTGAGCCGGCGGAAGTCGGGTCGTGGAGTACACTGCTGCAAAGACATAGGTTACAAGAATAGCCGTCAGGTAACTGATGCGTTTGACGCCCTTTTTTCCGAAATACTCATTGATCACATCAGAAATCACAAAAACCACCGGCCACATCACCACCCCGGCCGTAAGGTTGAAATCGAGCCGGTATCCAAAAGGAAGTGGTAACTGGGCGGGCGCTAATCCCAAAACCCTTTCCAATGAAAAAATTTTCACCCCAATCATTTCGGCCAGGATGGCATTGGTGAGGAAAATCAAACACAAAACCAGGTAAACCTGCTGGCGCCTTTGTTCAAATTTCAGATTTGATCGGGATTCCATGGGGGCAATTTGGCCTCTTTACCGAAATCAGAATCAAATTGTTTCAAAACTCAAAGCTCCGAACCAGCGAGCCATAAATCGTTCTCTGAATTTCAGACCAGAATTGGCTGTCAAAATTTCCTTTTTTTTATCCTTAAACCCAATTAGCGTTTCTTAACCTGTCCATTTGGCACAGTCTCCTTCGGCCAGGGCCAGGATGATGAACTGGCACATCAATTGCCATACGGAAGTACACGCATCTAATCATTTGCAAAAACTATATGTCAGTAAGCATTAAACCTTTGGCAGACCGCGTCTTGGTAAGACCCGCTGCCGCGGAAGAAAAAACCGCTTCCGGTATCATTATCCCAGACACCGCTAAAGAAAAACCACAAAGAGGGGAGATCGTCGCCATCGGCGAAGGCAAGACTGCCGACAACGGTACCCTTGTCAAACCTCAGGTGAAAGTAGGTGACAATGTATTGTATGGCAAGTATTCCGGAACTGAGATCTCAGTTGAAGGAAAAGACTACCTCATCATGCGGGAGTCCGACATTTTTGCAATTCTTTAATTCAATCCAACCATTAAAAATTAAAACCTATGCCTAAGAAAATATTTTTTGACACCACTGCCCGGGAAAAACTGAAAGTTGGTGTAGATACCCTGGCCGATGCAGTGAAAGTGACACTCGGACCCAAAGGACGGAATGTTATTCTCGACAAAAAATTCGGCGCTCCCACTGTAACCAAAGATGGTGTTACAGTTGCCAAAGACATCGAACTGAAAGATCCTATCGAAAATATGGGCGCTCAGTTGGTAAAAGAAGTGGCTTCCAAAACAGCCGATTCTGCCGGAGACGGTACCACAACTGCAACTGTACTGGCCCAGGCCATTTTCACCACAGGGATCAAATCGGTTACGGCAGGTGCCAATCCGATGGACCTGAAAAGAGGTATCGACAAAGCAGTTTCAGCCGTTGTAAAAAACCTGAAAGCACAGTCTAAGACCATCAGCAACAATTCTGAAATTGCCCAGGTTGCAACCATTTCTGCAAACAGCGACAGGGAAATTGGCGACATGATTGCCAATGCCATGGAGAAAGTTGGCAAAGATGGTGTGATCACTGTAGAAGAGGCCAAAGGCCGTGAAACCGAAGTGAAAACCGTAGAAGGTATGCAGTTCGACCGCGGATACCTTTCTCCATACTTTGTTACAAATACCGATAAGATGGAGGCCGAATTGGATCGCCCTTACATCCTTATCTACGACAAGAAGATTTCTTCCATGAAAGAACTTCTTCCTGTGTTGGAACAAACTGCACAGACCGGCCGTCCATTGTTAATAATTGCTGAGGATGTAGACGGCGAAGCCCTTGCAACCCTGGTCGTCAACAAAATCAGGGGTGCCCTGAAAGTGGCTGCCGTTAAAGCACCAGGTTTTGGCGATCGCCGCAAAGCCATGCTTGAAGACATCGCAGTTCTGACTGGCGGACAGGTTATTTCTGAAGAGCGTGGATACAAACTCGAAAATGCAACCCTCGAATATCTGGGCGTAGCCGAGAAAATTATTGTCGACAAAGACAATACCACTGTCGTAAATGGTTCTGGTAAGAAAGAGGACATCACTGCCCGCATTGCCCAGATCAAAGTTCAGATTGAAAACACCACATCTGATTACGATAAAGAAAAACTCCAGGAGCGTCTGGCTAAATTGTCTGGAGGGGTTGCCATCCTGTACATCGGTGCCGCTACTGAAGTTGAAATGAAAGAGAAGAAAGACCGCGTTGATGATGCCCTTCACGCAACCCGTGCTGCCGTGGAAGAAGGTATTGTCCCAGGTGGTGGTGTAGCTTTCTTACGTGCTGTAGATGCGCTCAACGACGTAAAAGGTTACAACGAAGACGAAAACATTGGGGTCAATATTGTCCGGACAGCTTTGGAATCACCCCTCCGCACCATCGTGGCCAATGCAGGTGGCGAAGGTTCGGTTGTGGTCAACAAAGTGCGTGAAGGCAAGGGTGATTATGGTTTTAATGCCCGCGACAACAAG
>JBIPNA010000227.1:0-5802 GCA_044375665.1 Catalimonadaceae bacterium | reverse complement strand
ACTCCCTGGGCATGAATCTGATGTTCAAATGGGCGGAAGTTGCTGGTCAGTTTCTCAATTCCCTTCCGGAATATGAGGTTGATATTGAAGAAATTCACCATACAGAAAAAAGGGATATTCCCAGTGGGACTGCCATTACATTGGCCGAGATTCTTCTGGCTCAGCTTTCCAGGAAAACCAATTGGGAGTTAAGCCCAAATCCAGCCAAAGATGCGATTGGAATTACGGCCATTCGCGAACCAGATGTTCCCGGTACCCATACAGTAACCTTCACTTCGGTTGTAGATACTTTACAAATGACCCATACCGCACATTCCCGAAATGGTTTTGCACTCGGTGCCATCAGAGCCGGAGAGTGGTTGATGGGGAAAAAAGGTGTGTTTTCAATGGAAGATTTCCTCGAAGACCAGTTTGCTCCTTTGCCCAAAAAGGCATAGTAAAGGTTTTTTGTTGTCAGGCTAAGAAGGAAAGTACAGGCTGGAAAAAGCCTCGAAATCTTTGCTTTGTTGAGGGTCGGGAAACCCTTTATTTGTAGCCCGGATAGTGCATTCGCTTTTCCGCCAAACTTATTTGCACCATGAACCAATATTCAGACGTAAAGAACTACATATCAGGCGCATTTTCAAGAAATGGGCAGCCATCTATGGATGTAGTTAATCCCCGTACCGGCTCGGTTATTTCTACACTACCCCTTTCCTCTGCGTCCGATCTTGATGCAGCAGTTGAATCAGCCAAAAAAGCATTTCCAGCCTGGTCTGCCACGCCCATTAAGGAGCGTGTTCAAGTGTTTTATCGGTACAAGGCTCTGATGGAGAAACACTTGATGGAATTAGCTGAACTGGTACGTGATGAAAATGGCAAAACCCTTGATGAAGCCCGGGCTGAAGTAGAAAAAAGCATAGAGCTCACCGAGTTCGCCTGTTCACTGCCCCAAATGGTTTATGGAGAAATTATGGAGGTAAGCAAAGGGGTGGAGTGCAGGATCGATCACAAGCCTCTTGGGGTTGTGGCCTCTATTGCGCCCTTTAATTTTCCCCACATGGTTCCTCACTGGACCATCCCTAATGCCATTGCTTTGGGAAATTGTATGATTCTCAAGCCTTCCGAACAAGTGCCTATTTCTGCCAACCGAATTGCAGAAATGTTGAAGGAGGCTGGTTTACCAGATGGTGTCTTTAATGTCATCAATGGTGACCGTACCATTGTGGAAGCCATTTGCGACCATCCCGGAATTGAAGCAGTGTCTTTTGTAGGTTCTACCAAAGTGGCCAAAATTGTATATCAAAGGGCGACTTCCAATCTCAAGCGCTGCACAGCACTTGGAGGTGCAAAAAACCACCTTTTAGTGATGCCGGATGCCCATTTGGAAATGACTGCTTCCAACGTAACAGCATCTATGTCAGGTTGTGCCGGTCAGCGTTGTATGGCTGCATCGGCCATGGTTGCAGTGGGAAATGTTGATGCAATCATTTCAAGGATTTGCGATGAGGCCAGAAAGATTGTTCCCGGACAAAATCTGGGTTCGGTTATCTCTAAGGAAGCCAAAGAAAGAATTGAACGCTACATTACCGAGGCCGAACAAGCCGGGGCCAGGGTTTTGGTGGATGGCAGGAACTGGAAGGTAGATGGTTTTGAAAATGGGTTTTATGTGGGACCAACTGTAATTGACCACGTTCGCCCGGACATGGCCATTGCCAAAGAAGAGGTTTTTGGACCCGTCCTTGCCATTATTCGCTCCCCTGATCTTGATGCAGCTCTTGCAATTGAAAACAGCTCAGAATATGGCAATGCCGCTTCGGTTTTTACCCAGAGTGGTGGTGTAGCCCGCTATGTAATGGAAAAAGCTTCCGCCGGAATGATTGGCGTTAATATCGGGGTGCCGGTTCCCAGAGAGCCTTTTTCTTTTGGAGGGTGGAATGAAAGCAAGTTTGGGGTAAACGACATCACTGGAAAAAGTTCCATAGAGTTCTGGACCAAAATGAAGAAAACCTCCATCAAATGGAATCCGGAAGGCAAGACCAACTGGATGAGTTAACCCATTGATCTTCAGCTTTACAGATTTGTTTCCTCACACAGCAAAATTGTTTCCGGGCCTTCCTTTTTTTCAGGGAACCCGTACCCTTTTTTTCCTCATGGGCTTTGTCATTTGCTGTTTTGTGATTGGATTCCAGAAGGCATCAGCTAGTCCGGTAAACGATAGTCTTCTTGCGCAGCTGGATGCCACTATGGCCAGGGCCGAAGTTTTTATCAGACAAAAGGAAGCAACTCTACAGGCACTTACCCTTCAGGGACGCGATCCCGGACTTTCGGATGAGGGCCGGTTTCGTTTTAATTCCAGACTTCTGGAGGCTTACCGCCAATACCGGTTCGATTCTGCCCTGCATTATGTCGAGGCCAATCTTCGCCTGGCTCAAAAACTCCAAAAAAAGGTATGGGTTCAGGCCTCGGTGCTGCAGATTTCAGAAGTGCTGATTTCCGGAGGCATGTATAAGGAGGCAGTTGAATACCTCAATACGCTGAAGGCCAAAGAGCTCGACGATTCCCTGCGCAAAGAATATTACCACGATCAGAAGCTTGTTTATGAGGCCTTACGCGAGTATGCCAAGGATGCCTGGTTTGCTCCGGTTTATGCCCAAAAGGCAAGAAATTACCAGGATTCACTTCTGGCCATCCTGCCTCCTGCCAGCAATCAGTACAGAATTGAACTGGGGATCCAACAAATGAACGAGGGAAAACTGGATGCTGCTGAAGCTATCCTGATGGATCTTTACCAAAATCATCTCGTTCAGGGTTCGCCCCAGTTTGCGGGTGCAACTGCCATTCTGAGTTACCTTTTCCGGTTGAAAGGAAAGGTGGAAGAGGAACGCCGGTTCAGGATTTTGTCGGCCATAGCAGATGTCCATGCTGTAATAAAAGAAAATACCTCTCTCACAGAGTTGGCAGTCCGGCTATATGAAGAAGGCGAAATTGACCGGGCCAATGCTTACATCGCGTATGCAATGGCAGACGCAAATTTTTTCAATGCCCGCCAGAGAAAAATTGAAATAGCCAAAATTTATCCCATCATCACCAGGGCATACCAGCAGGAAACCAAAAAACAGGAGTCCCGCCTTCGTTGGTATATCGGTTTGGTAACAGGCATTTCCTTTCTTCTCGGTTTTGCTTTTATCGCCCTTTACTGGCAGAAACGAAAGCTGGGTTTGGCCCGGGCTTATCTGCATGAGTTGAATCAGGAAATGTCTTTGGCCAATAAAAATCTTCAGGACCTGAACCAAAAGCTTAAGGAAGCCAATTTTATCAAGGAAGAATATATCGGACAGTTTTTGAGCCAATGTTCGGCTTACATCGATAAGCTGGAAGCGTATCAGAAAAGGGTGCAAAAACTGCTGGCTGCCCGTCAACTAAACGAACTCCAAAAACAAGCCGAGTCCACCGATTTTATCAAAAATGAACTGGCTGAGTTTTACCATTTGTTTGATGAGGCCTTTTTGAAATTGTTCCCTGATTTCGTGCAGCGATTCAACCGGTTGCTGGAACCCGAAGAAGCCATTCAACTAAAGAAAGGGGAGTTGCTTTCTACCGAACTCCGCATTTTCGCCCTGATCCGGCTTGGGATCACAGACAGTTACAAGATAGCCCACTTCCTCCGGTATTCGCCCAATACCATTTATAACTATCGTTCCCAGGTAAAAAACAAAGCAAGGGTCGACAGGGAACAATTTGAAAAATGGGTTCAGAAAATAGGGACTGAACCAGAGTAAAGCGCATTTTTTCAGGTCTTCTTCTCCATTGGCATCCACTTTTTTAAGGGGAGCATATTTTTGTATCTAACTGATTTTCAGGATGTCCATTTTCTGTGAAAGGAAAATAATCCACAGAAACCCTACTTCCTTTTTGTCCCTGTCCTCACGCCAATCACATTTGACATGTTATCTGCGAAAAAAAAAAACATTTGATTAAAACTTAAACGCTGACTTCGGTCGGTCAACTGATACAAAATCGAACCTGGTGATCTTCGAAATTTATCGAAGCCCACCGAAACGGAACATTTGTACTTTCTTTTTCAAATTACCCTCTTTTACTTTTTTAACTGAAAAGCCGGTTCACATAGAGCCGGCTTTTGTTTTTATTTCATTTTTGCAGCCGATGCTAAAAATCTTTTTAATCCGGCTCCCCAGATTTATTCAAACTGTTTCATCCGGGTTTTTTTTACTGGCCACTGTATTGGTTTTTTCATGGCTTCCCTGCCCGGCTCAGGTTGTGCTGCCTGTGCTGATACCAAAGCCTGTTGAAATCAGACAACTGCCCGGTACATTTCAGGTTTCTCTCAAGGCAGGCATCCATTTTGCCGATCCTTCATGGGAGACCTGGATCCAATGGCTAAACCTGGCACATCCATTAACCGGAAAAGCCTGGCATGTTGCTCCGGAAGCCGAAGCCTGGATTCAGTGCAGACTTGTCAGGGATAAGAAAGGATGGCCTGGCCCGGAGGCTTACCGCTTGTTACTGGAAGGAGACCGGGTGCGCATCGAAGCCCTCAGTTCTCAGGGTATTGGCAACGGGCTCAAAACCCTGGTTCAGTGCTTCGAATCTGCCCAAAAGCAACCCGTTCCCATTTTACCTTGCCTTGAGATATTCGACTATCCCCGGTTCGGTTGGCGGGGGGTGATGCTTGATGTAAGCCGGCATTTTTTTACAGTGCCTGAAATCAAGGCCTACCTGCTGGAAATGTCCCGGGCCAAATTCAATATATTCCACTGGCACCTCACCGACGACCAGGGCTGGCGGGTAGAAATCAAGTCCTGGCCCCGGCTCACTTCTGTGGGCGCCTGGCGGGTACCCCGTTCCGGAGCCTTTGGTTCTTCAGAAAGGAAACCGCCCCAGCCTGGAGAAGCAGCAACCTATGGCGGATTTTATTCCCAGGATCAGATCAGGGAAGTCGTTTCATTCGCTTCACAGCTTGGAATTCAGATTGTGCCTGAAATCGATGTGCCCGGACATTGCATGGCCGTCCTTGCAGCCTATCCGGAATTTGGATGCACCAAAGACACCAACATCCGGGTCAATCCGGGAAGCAAATTTTCGGATTGGTATGGCAACAGCACCTTTAAAATGTTGGTCGAAAACAGCCTCAATCCTTCAGATGAGAAAGTCTATACTTTTCTCGACCAGGTTTTTGGGGAACTGGCAAAGCTATTCCCCGGTCCTTACATCCATGTAGGGGGCGATGAATGTTATTATGGTTACTGGAAAAAAGATCCGGGTTGTAAGGCTTTGATGGAGAAACTCGGGATCCGTCATGCCGAAGACCTTCAGGGGTATTTCATGAACCGGGTGAAAAAAAGCATTCAGGCCCATGGAAAAAAGGTAATTGGCTGGGATGAAGTAATGGAAGGAGGGATGTCCAACGAAGCCATCCTGATGTTTTGGAGGGGATGGATGCAAAAAGATCTTTTGCCCCAGGTGAAGAAGGGCGGATACAAAGTCATTATGTCGCCTACTTCCACCAATTACTTCGATTATTTCCAGGGGGAAAAAACAATTGAACCGCCGGTTTATGAAGGCCTTCGCCTGAAGGATGCCTGGAAGTTTGAGCCAGTACCTGAAGGCTGGGAACCGTCCATGGTGCTGGGTGGACAATCCAATTTATGGACTGAGAAAGTTCCCACCTTAAAGCATGCGGAATATATGACCTGGCCCCGGGCCTGGGCAACCGCCGAAAAAGTATGGGTTCCCAAAGGGGCGGGTGATGATTGGAACGACTTTATCGGACGGGTGCTGGTTCATATGGAACGTAGTGCC
>JBIPNA010000226.1:0-5818 GCA_044375665.1 Catalimonadaceae bacterium | reverse complement strand
TATCATTCCACTTCTTCGCAAAATCAAACCGAGAGTCCAAAAGCTTCATCCGATACAGATGATGGGGATGACGACCGGGGACCAGCATCTTATGGGGCTTCTGCCGGCAAAGAGCAAAGTAAGCCGGGTGCCGAAAAATCCAGAACACCAGTTCTGGACAACTTCGGAAGAGACCTCACCAAAATGGCCGAAGAAAGCAAACTCGATCCCATTGTTGGACGGGAAAAAGAAATTGAGCGGGTTGCTCAGATCCTCTCCCGACGGAAGAAAAACAACCCCATTCTTATTGGCGAACCAGGCGTGGGAAAAACAGCCATTGCCGAGGGACTTGCCCTTCGGATTATTCAAAAGAAAGTATCCCGTGTATTATTTAATAAGCGGGTGGTAACCCTGGACCTTGCTTCTCTCGTTGCCGGAACAAAATACCGTGGTCAGTTCGAGGAACGCATGAAAGCCGTCATGAGTGAATTGGAAAAATCTCCGGAAGTTATCCTCTTCATCGATGAAATTCACACCATTGTTGGCGCCGGCGGTGCATCCGGATCTCTGGATGCAAGCAATATGTTCAAACCTGCACTTGCAAGGGGCGATATTCAATGCATTGGAGCCACCACCCTGGACGAATACCGCCAGTATATCGAAAAGGACGGGGCTTTGGCCAGAAGGTTCCAAATGGTGATGGTTGATGCCACAACGGTGGAAGAAACCATTCAGATTCTGGACAATATCAAAGATAAATACGAAAGCCATCACCATGTAAACTACCTTCCGGAAGCAATTACAGCATGCGTAAAGCTTTCAGAACGGTATATCTCAGATCGTTTTTTGCCAGACAAAGCAATCGATGTCCTGGATGAAGCCGGTGCCCGGGTACACATCAACAACATCAATGTGCCTGAAGACATTATCCTTTTGGAAGATTCAATAGAAAACATCAAAAAGGATAAAAACCGGGTCGTTAAAAGCCAGAAATACGAGGAAGCCGCTTTGCTCCGGGACAAGGAGAAAAAACTCCTGGACCAGTTGGAACAGGCAAAATTACGTTGGGAAGAAGAAACCAAAACCAAGCGTTACGATGTCAGTGAGGCCAACATTGCTGAAGTGATCGGCCAGATGACAGGCATTCCGGTAAATAGAATTGTAAAATCTGAAAGCCAGAAATTACTCACCATGGGCGATGACCTTAAAGGTAAAGTCATCGGTCAGGATGAAGCTATTCTGAAATTAACCAAAGCAATTCAACGGACCAGGGTCGGATTAAAAGATCCCAAAAAACCGATAGGATCCTTTATTTTCCTCGGACCCACTGGAGTTGGAAAAACTGAATTGGCAAAAGTTCTTGCTACTTACCTGTTTGACAAAGATGATTCGCTGGTTCGAATCGACATGAGTGAATACATGGAGAAGTTCTCTGTTTCCCGACTTGTCGGTGCGCCTCCAGGATACGTTGGTTATGAAGAAGGTGGTCAGTTGACAGAAAAAATCCGCCGGAAACCATATTCGGTTGTTCTGTTGGATGAAATTGAAAAAGCCCACCCGGACGTATTCAACATTCTCCTTCAGGTTCTGGATGATGGTATCCTTACGGATGGCCTCGGTCGTAGAGTCGATTTCCGAAATACCATCATTATCATGACCTCAAACATCGGGGTGCGTGACCTGAAGGACTTCGGAGCAGGTATTGGATTCAATACAGCCGCCCGACGCGAAAAGGCTGACGAACAGATGAAAGGAACCATTCAAAATGCTTTGAGAAAAGCTTTTTCACCAGAATTCCTCAATCGTCTTGATGATGTCATTATTTTCAACTCACTGGAGCGCTCCGACATCCACAAAATCATTGATCTTTCGCTGAAAAAGGTATTCGAGCGAATTCATTCACTGGGTTACAAAGTACAGTTGACTGAAAAAGCCAAAGATTTTCTCGCAGAGAAAGGTTATGATCCTCAATATGGTGCAAGACCTTTGAACAGAGCCATCCAAAAATACCTGGAAGATCTGGTTGCCGAAGAAATCCTGAAAGGCGAAGTCGCACAGGACGATACCATCCTTGCCGATCATGAGGAAGGCAAAGAAGAGCTGAAGCTTTCTGTAGTCAAAAGCGCAGAAGCCTGATAAGTCCAAAGAACAAAAAAAGCCGCTCGGGTAAAGAGCGGCTTTTTTTTATTTCTTCAGGACCAGTCTCCAGTAAAAAAGTATTAGTCCTGAAGCACTATTGACTTGAATACCGAGTGTGTTTGCACCCTGGCCTTCAATTGATTGAGCAAGGAATACAAGCCAAAATATGTCCTGTTTATATATAGACCATCTTTACTGCCCCGGGCAACTTTCGACTCCCGGAGTTCTTTCATGGACGAAAGCTCCTTTGCAAAATCATAAATACCTTCAAAGTAAGCATCATCCCCAAAATCAAAAGTATCCGCTTGAAATGGTCGTCCCAGCATTCGAATCATTTGGGTAAACAAAGGAATGTAAAAGGCTTTTTCCTTTTCAGAATCCTGTGGATAAAGAAACTCAAGTGCAAAAAAGAGTTTCAAAATCCGGGCTTCATCAGCGATGTTGGCAGGATTGATCAGGGCAAAATAGGAATTGTAATAGGTGTCTGGAATTTCCTTAACACACCCAAAATCAATAATTCCCAAAGTACCATCTTTCTGAAGGAGAAAGTTTCCAGGATGTGGATCTGCATGCACCTGCCGGAGCGAGTGAATCTGGTACTCATAAAAATCCCACAAAGATTGTCCAATGGCATCCCGTACCTCCTGGCTGGGATTTGTCTCCAGAAACTCTTTCAAATGAAGGCCCGGAAGCCAGTCCATGGTTAAAATTCTCGAACATGAGAATTCAGGATGGTATTTGGGAAAAATCAAGCCTGGGATATGACTGCAAGCCTCGGAAATAAAAATCGATCTTTCCATTTCCAGGGTATAGTCTGTTTCCTCCAGTAACCGGGCTTCCACCTCCTGGGTGTAACGGTTTACATCAGCTTCATTCAGACCCATTAACCGCACAGCAAAGGGCCTGACCATTTTCAAATCACTCGTTATACTTTCGGCCACCCCAGGGTATTGTACTTTAACCGCCAACCGTTTACCATCTTTCCAGGCTTCATGCACCTGCCCTATCGACGCTGCATTTGAGGCCTTCAGTGAAAAACGGTCAAACATCTCTGACGGTGATTTCCCAAAATACTTTTGAAACAGATTCAAAACAAGGGGGGAAGACAACGGTGGAACCGAATATTGCCCCATTTGGAATTGTTCTGCATAAGCCCGGGGAAGCATAGCTTTGTCCATGCTCATCATTTGGGCCACCTTCAACGCTGATCCCTTGAGTTTGCTCAACGATTTATAGATATCACCTGCGTTATCCAAATCCAGAACTTCACGGGTGGCTTCAGGGTCCACAGCCTTCCTGGCGTAGTGCTTGATATAGTTTCCCCCAATTTTCGCTCCGGTTTTCAGGAACTCCGTTGCTCTTCTGACTTTAGAAACCGGAATTGAATCGAATTCTTCCATATAGAAGGTGATCAGAAATTGGGAACTGGAAAACGTCCGGAAAGAAAACGAACCAGATCAAAGGCCTTATCGAGTGTATTTTCCTGCATTAAGGCATAACTTAAGTTGACCGACTTTTCAATCAAAGCATCGGTATCTTCAAAGCCTGAACTTGTATCCCTGATCCAGAAATCAAGAATTAAAAAAAACTGAGATCGAAGGGCTTTGTCGTAATAACTACTGATTTTAGGCCGCTCCACCAATTCTCCGGAGGCAAAACCTTCCTGGATTCTGGCCTCAAAATAATTTTGAACCATCTGCTCCACTTCGTTCCGAACCTTATCCTTTGAGAAAGGCAATGCCCAACGACTGGCAGAGTAAGCCGCGTAACTTCGGATTTTTCTGAATTCCTGGAAAAAGGTAAAATAAAAAAGTAAAATTTTTTCCCGGGTTTGAAATTCCGGATACTCAGGATTTGATTCTGTAGATTGAATAACCTGGGTTAGATGGGTCTTCCAGACCGAAAGAGCGACTCCTTCAAAACCGGAAAACTCGTTGTAAAATTCTTCTTCAGTAAGGCCAGCCTTTCTGGCAAAATGGTAAACGGATACCGGATCTTTTCCGTCTGTTAATACACTGTCTATATAGGCTTCCTGAATGCGCTGGGCTGGAGGCAAATCCGATTTTTGAGCAGACTTGGTTTTCATCAAAACGGGCATTAAATCTTGGCCCAATATGTAAACAGGGTTCCAATACGAAAGGTTTTACAAATACCAGAACAACCTTTAGGACCTTCGGAATCTAATTCTTAAACGGATGGGCTCTCAAGTTTACTGTCGGTCTCAAGTTGATTTCCAGGTAGTATAGAAATCAAAAAATTAAGGTTTGAATTGAGAAAATATGGTCAAATCAGCACCCTTCTTGCTCTGAATGAGGATTTTTCTTTAGATTCAGCCAAATTTTTAACATGCTCTTCGGAATTACCATTGGTTTTCTTGAAATCCGCTGGATTGATGTCATGGACATCCTTTTGGTGGGTTATCTCGTTTACCAGGTCTACAAGCTGATCCGGGGTTCAGTAGCGTTGAAGATTTTCTTTGGGATCATTTCGATTTATGGAATCTATCTCATTGTAGACTCTTTGGGAATGGAAATGCTGAGTGGCTTGCTCGGTCAGTTTGTCGGAGTAGGTGGTTTGGCAGCATTAATATTATTCCAGCAGGAGATTCGGAAAATCCTGCTGATGATTGGTAAAACATCTTTTATTTCGGAAGAAGGGTTTTTAAGAAACATATTTTCTGCAGGCCAGAATCGGGATAACTTACAGTTAATGCCTGTTATCGAGGCTGCCAAAGTCATGAGCCAGTCCCATTCTGGAGCCTTAATTGTTTTTGCCAGAAGTACTGAGTTAAAATTCTATGCTGAAACGGGAGATCTTATCGACTCGGTTGTATCCAAACGACTGCTTCAAAGCATTTTTGGGAAAACCAGTCCACTGCACGATGGGGCCGTAATTATTGCAAAGGGTAGGATTAAGGCCGCCCGTTGCATTTTGCCTGTTTCTGAAAATCAGGATTTGCCTCCAAATTTTGGCCTTCGCCACAGGTCAGCACTTGGTCTTTCAGAAATGACGGATGCAGTGATATTGGTTGTTTCTGAGGAAACAGGGCAACTATCCATCGCTCATGATGGCATTTTAGAACACAACTTAAGCCTGAATGACTTAAAAGAAAAGTTAACCACCATGCTTTCGGCCCCTTTACTCAGGCCTTTCGAAGAAGAAATCAATGGGACTGAAATGCTTTCAGATCCCAAGCATGCCACCATTAATTAAAACGGAATCGGTTTTGAGGGCCTGGAACTGGTATCGGCCTCTCCACCCAGGCTTTTAATAAGAACGGCTGCGTCGCTTTTCAGTTTGTGGTCAGGATATTTTGCCAGAAAAAAGTTCAACATTTCAATGGCATGTGTGGAATCCCGGATGGAATGAAAGAGGTTGCCCGTCATAAATAAGGCATAAGGTGCTGCACCCGATTTCGGGTACTTGCGGTAAACATCATAATAAATTTCGGCAGCCCGCTTTTTGTCGTCAAATACATTTTCAATTACCTGGCCAGCCTTAAAGAGATACCTGGGGGACAAAGAATCAGCAGGGTGCCCAGCCTCATAGTTTTGGTACTCCTTGGCAAGATGCATTGCCAGGTTAAGATCGGGTTCACCAGGGTTCTTTTCAGTTGCCAGCCGCATGGCCTCCTCAAGACTATCAATCCTGGCTTTTTCGGGATTAAGGGCTTTTTCTTTGGCTGGTTTGCATGATTCAA
>JBIPNA010000010.1:0-21481 GCA_044375665.1 Catalimonadaceae bacterium | reverse complement strand
AGACAGGTATCTCCAACAAATTATACCCATCTGGGAAGGAAGGGCATATGCATTTGACCGAAACCAGGATTCACTTTCTGTGGACATCAACAGGTTTCGGCTTGTCCTCGGTGTTCGCTCCGGACAGGCACTTCCTTTGAGTCTTGCCAAACCAGGCTTCCATGTGTTTGAAGAGGCATCTATGCCTGGGAAGGTCAGGGTTAACTGGACAGGAACAAGGTCTCAGGAATCGGTCTTGTCCTTATTCGATCCTCTCGGCCGTGAAATCGCATCAACTCAATTTGGGCAGTCAGGCGAAGATGCATTTACGTTTCCGGTTTCACTTAAGCCAGGGATGTATACGGTTCGGCTGAGGTCTGGGTCATTTCTTGAAAACAAAAAAATACTGGTTCGATAGCGAACCATAGATTATTCATTTACCAATCTTGAAATTTTCGTATCCATTGTTCAACCAAAATTTTCCTGCATGAAACAGAGATTACTTTTGCTCCTCCCGGTAGAGCCTCAGAACCGGAAAAAGTCCTAAAGAAACCAATTCATTTAACCAAACTTTAATTATGCAAACGTTTACCAAATCAATCAAATGGAGAAAACGTCCCCAGCTTTGGGTGCGGTTTTTGCCGATGCTATTTCTTTTTATTTCAACGGCAGCCTGGGCCCAACCTACTTTTGTGGAAGGAACCTGGGTGAACGGAGGTCCTTATGATGCCAATATCGGTACCTTAACAGACAGGGGTACAACCCGGTTCTTCCGTGCTGTTTCCAATAATACCAATACGAATAGTACTGTGTTATTCAACAACCCGGCCGACAATTATACCCCTAAATGGGCAGCTACTTCCAATGGCATTTATCCACCTAATATTCTTCATACCAATGGAGCCATTGACGGAGGAAGTTTCGATTTAAACTTCAGCACAACTGCGACAAGAACTTATACCCTTGTTATTGGCGAGAATGCAGGAGGAAATAACAATGTCAGCATCCTGGAAACAACGTATACGCCAAAAGACATTGTTTCAGTCACAGACAATCAACTGGGAGCAGTTGGGTTATCTCAATCAGTAATTGTAACAGCTACACTTGATTCTCCACTGGCCGCAAATGAGTATACCATTTTACGGTATTCAACCAATGGGTTTGCGACAAGTACTTTTGTGGAAATGACTGGTGCAGGAGCAATCCTTACAGCTACCATTCCATCCCAATCTGCCGGAACAACTGTAGAATATTATGTTTTCACTTCGGTTACCAATTCTGTTGGTGCAGGTGCAGGACAGTTGAGCAACAGCACTGCTGATTACCTTTCTTTAAATATCGCAAACCAGTCCGGACAGAATACACCTGGTGCCAACTGGTCATATACAGTTCAAAATGCTGTTACTTCAGCCGGAACAGGAAACTGGGCAACAGGTGGCACATGGGTAGGGGGCTTAGCTCCTACTGCTACCGCGAATGCCATTATCCGCTCAGGCCACAATGTGACTTTGGCAGCTGCAGCTACCATTGCATCTTTAAGGGTTGTTACAGGGGGAACCTATACGGGAAGCACCAATACCCTGACCATCCGACGCGGAACTTCAGATGGCTGTGGAACCGGAGTTGTTACACTCACCAACAACGGAACCTTTAATGCAGGAACCGGTACCATCTTATTTGATAATACGGGTGCTGTGAGTCCGGTGCATCAGGTTTCAGGTACAATTACTTTTAATAATGTCACGATTATCAACACCAATACGCCTCAGGCAACCGGAGTCAATTTTGGAACAGGATCTACGGTCAACGGAACACTGACCATTCGCCAGGGTGGATATGTTTGTACCAATGCACCCACCTATGCTACAGGCTCTACCCTGTTGTATGATCAAAGCACAGGTTTAGGCGGGACATACACTGTTGGTTCGGAATGGACTCCAAATGCAACCTCAGGTCAGGGGGTACCCTACAATGTGAGCACCGGGCGCAGTGGAGGTTCTGGTACATGGACTGTTTCTTTTTCGAACTTTGTCCAATACCGTTTGTGCAGGGGAAGCCTAAATATTCAAGCCAATTCCAGACTGACTTTATCCACAGCATCGGGTGGAGATGTTAAAATAGGTGGAAGTTATTCCCGTGCCGGAACACTTACCCACAACAACAGGGCAATTTTCTTTATCGGAGGATTTGTTCAGAATATCAACCAGACCTTGGCAGGATCTAATCCTCAACCATTTGTAGTAATTGACAAAACAGCTGGGGAGGTAAGACCTAATGGGGTTGACCTTCAATTTGACGCGCCTTCAGGAAGCGGAAATTCCCTTTCTTTTCTTACTGCAACCAGCCGTTTTAACCTCAACGGAAGATCAATTACCCTTGGAGCAACCGTAAGTTGTGTAGCTGGTAGTGGATTCAAAGCCGGAATCACCACTGTAGGTGGTAGCGGTACCCTGGTGATTGATAATACCACAGGATCAACAGCTGATTTGGGAACGATCAGAATGGTTACCTCATATGTTGTAAATGATAGTTCAAGGCTCTCTGCAATTACAGTAAATCGTCCATCCGTTGGTGGAGCAGTAACCTTTGGGACCAATTTTGATTCTGACAATATTAATTTTACAGCAGGTGCAGTTACGTTTACTTCGGGTTCAACAGTCCGCACAAGGACAACTGTAAATATGAACTCAGGTTCGGTTGCGGTAAATGGAGCGACATGGATTTGTTCCGGAATAAGTTCAGGAGGATCAAACAATACTGCTGTTAGCCTGGGTACCGGTGGCCTCTGGCAAATTTCAGGAAGTGTTTCCACAGCTTGGACCGGAACATTTACCCCAAACACAGGAACAGTTGAATACAATGGAAACACAACACAGGGTGTGCGGGTTTTTCCCAGCTATTACAATTTGTTTCTTTCGACCGGGGCGGGCACTGTTGAATTCAATCCCCGAACAAATGGCTCAGCCGGGGTAGCATCGTCGGTTTCCAATGAGTTCCGCATGCCTTCCGGAAAAACCTTTGATATTTATTACCATGCCCTTACCCTTTCCTCCGGATGCATCACTACCGGAGTGACCGGAGGAACCCTAAATGTTGGGGCGGGTTCAGGGATAAACCGCTCCAATGCTCTTACTGCAGTAAGTGCTGCTACTGCCGGATTTCCTGCGATGGCGGCCACAACAGGAGGTGGTGCATTCCTTGTTTTTGGAAACTGGCCTAACAATGGAACTACCGGTCTTGGACTTACTATTTCAAACCAGACACCTGCCACCAACAGCCAAATTTATGTTTCAGGCGATATTGCGGTTGCAGGAACATTTGCATGCAATGCAAGAGGTACCCTTGTAATCGATGGAAACTGGAGCTCTCCTCATACAGTCAACTCATTTCCATTGACAACAATGTACAGAGGAAATGCAGTTCAAACCATCAAAAGAGGAGTCGGTTCTTACAACAGGGTTGTTTTGAAAGGGGCTGATAAGAATCTTTTGGTGAATCAGACGTACACCTTTCTGGATTCTTTAACCCTGATGGGATCAACCAATCTGGTTTTTCCTTCCAACACATCTCCTCAAATTACCCAACTTACGCTTAGTGGTTTTGCCACCGGAACAGGAAAAATTACACCTGACCCAACTGGCCGATTGACCATTGGGGGATCAGGGGTTTCCAACCTTGCCTGGTATTCTGCTTCACCACATTACAGTAATGCCCCTATACTTGGTTTTAATGCCGGTACCCTTGGCTGGCTGGATATTACCAGAAACTCCACCATGTGTGTTTTGGCCTTGACAACTGACTTAACGGTTGGCAGATACAACTTTTCAGGAGGCAATGGGTTTATCCGATTGACCAATGGATCAGATTTCAACATTGTTGGAACAACATATGCCGGATTTGCCTCAAACCCTACCGGAGCAGGCGTATTATCGGGCAATGGAACAGCAGATTCCCAGCGCTTTATCCAACTTGATGCCGGAAGCCGTGTGAATTTCACGCCTCATACAAATGTACTGATCGGAACGAACATGAGTTTTCCGGTTGGATTTTCTACCAAGGCCTCACCAGCATATCCGATTATTCTGGGAAGTACCACCTTTACATTAGGCGCCGGAGGAGGAAGCCTGATTGCCAATACGGCTGCTTCTGCTACTTCTGATGTTCAGATCGGGGATTTGTTTTTGAGTAATACAGGTGTACCCATCGGATTGGTTTCGGCTGTATCTGCTACCCAAATTACACTTCTAAACAGGGTAGATCCGGGAACACCTTCCTATACTGCCGCTACATTTAAGATATCCAGGACGTACCGTCCAGTTATTCTTGCTCCACAAACCACAGATGTTTTGGGTGGAAGCCAAACAATTTCGGTGGGATTTGAAAACCATTCCGGAGGTGTAGTTACCAATGGGACAAATATTGCTGCCTCTCCATCCACGCGTCGTTCCAATTGGCTTGCCTATGCAAGTTCAACCTCTGCCTCTCAGGAGTTTTCCTTAAGTCTTCAGGGAAATATTTCCAACGACTTCAACCAAACCATGATTTCTACTTCGGTAGCGTTGTTCAGGTCAACCGGTTCAACTATCTGGGAAAAGTATCGTGTGGATGCTGGATTTGGAACCACAGGGGCAGGGGCATTGACTTCAACTTTTTTCAATCGGAGCAATATCGGGACATTGAATTCCGATAATTTGTTTGCGATGGGTCAGACAGGTGGGGATTTACCTGATGATCCTACTTTTACCTGGCAAGGAACAACCAGCAGCTGGACCACGTCAGCCAACTGGAACATTTCAGGCTCACTGGACCCCTATCCAAACAGTACTGCTCACTTTGTGGTCATTGGATCGGGAGGTACTGCAAGTCCAATCCTTCCTGTAGCTACCACCAACGTTGCCACCATTTCGCAAAATGCCAAAACGTTAACTGTCCCAGGCGGTGGTACGTTGAATGTTGCTGGTCAATATGCCCTTAACTTCCCAACCAGCTTGCTTCAGGGCGGAACCGGAACAATAACAACGGTTGGCACAGTAGTAACCGGAACCGGAACCTTATTCACAACCCAACTTGTTCCTGGAACTTATTTATACAGGGCCTCGGACAATTTGTTTATGGGGATCGTTCTGAACATTACCAACGATGGAACCCTTAATCTGATGAATTTTGGGCAATCTGTCGGTGGCATGGAGAATTTTACTTCTGCTACAGCTTTCAACTTTATTACCCGGCCCTCCAATCCAATAACCGGAACGATTTCCATTGACATTGGAATTGACAGTCGTTTGTTGACAGTTTCCGGAGGTACATTTAACTCTACAATGCTTGGCCGTGCCATTCTGGATGGTTCTAACAACCTGATAGGGACTGTAGGCGCAGTATTGAATTCAACCTCCATTTTACTGGCAGCAAGCGCAACAGCTACTTACACCGGTGCCGGCTCAATAATGGATGGAATTCCGACAACAGGTTCCGGATCACTTGTTTGTGATGACAACAGTACGGTGATATATGGGTCCAACATTTCCCAGATGTTCGCCCCTGCCAATTACTACAATGTGAGTTTTGTCGATGGCCGTTCTTTAGCAGCAACGGCAGCTACCATTTGGAGGGTATCTTTTGCAACCGCTCAAACCATGACCATTAGAGGGAAGTTAACCAGCCGTTATTGGGTCATGCATACACCCATTACCGGTTTGACCTATCAATTGCTCAATAATTCGAGTATGGACATTACGGTACCTGGGTACTCTGGTGGTAACCCAGGCAGTGGTCAACTATGGAGGGCATACTCAGCGAGTTCCAGTCACCCTAATGTCCGTTTTGGAACGGCAAGTTCCGATCGGATCAATGTTCGGTTTGAGTACAACCGGAATCAGGATCTTACCTTCCAGGGACCAGAATTCTCCATTTTTTCCAACGGTCGTTTGGGTGATTTGACCTACATCCGTAACAGCACCAATACGTTTATTGTCAATAGTGGGAATACCATTATTGTGAATGGAAATGCAATTTTTACCAACAACGCCATTGGTGGTTTTATGCTCCGACTTGGAAATGCAGCATATACCCCGGGAAATGAATGTAATGTGACATTTGGAGGATCCATTACTTATAATGGTACTCAGTCTGCGGGTCAGGACATGCTGAACAACTTTGCAGGTTCTCTACATAATTTCACCTTAACGGGACCTGGTGCATTGACTTTCCCACCCAACCGGGATTTGTTTTCGGGTATTTATACAGCTTTGGGCACAACGCCCTCTATGTCTAACCTGACTTACAATAAGCCAGGCGTAACGTTTACATTGCCATCAACAGCATCAAAACATATTGTATGCGCCAATGTGATCACAGTTAGCGGAGGCAGCATTGTGGCACCCGGGTCTCCCCATAACGGAAACATCAGCGGTCTGGCTATTGTAGTAAACGGAACAGGAAATATTACATCCAATGGGGCTAACTTTATTGGTGCAGGAGCCGGAGGGGTAGTAGTTACCGGTAATGGATCTGTTACAGTGGTTGGACCTGGAAACTTTGGAACCGTAGCTGCTCCCGGAGATGTAAACATTAGCGGAAACGCGGTTATCAATCTTGCTGCCGGAACGGAATTGGTTAATGGCCATGGAAGTTCTCAGGATTGGATTCAAACCGGAGGAACCGTAACCATGCCTACCGGGGCAAGTCCATTTCAAGTGGCAAGAGATCTTCAGATTTTAGGGGGTACCATCACCAAAGCTTCGGGCAACATTACCTTAGGGGCAGGACTTTTCCCTGGCGGAAACCTTGTTTACAATGGCGGTACTGCCAATTTCTCAGGTGCAACCCTGGTTTTTAACGGAACGGCCAACAACCAAAGCTATATTTCATCTGCAAACAAGACCTTAACGGTAAACAACCTTAATGTTAACAAAGCAGGAGGAAACGTTGAGTTTCAAAGTGGAAAAGTCCGCTTAACAGGTGTTATGACCATTGTATCCAATACCACCATAACGGCGAATACCGGCAACCTGGTTTTCGGATCATCGATCTCTGGCACAGCAAGCCTGGCTGCAGTGCCAGCAGGTGCCTCCCTTTCTGGCAGCAACTTTATTATGGAGCGGTATATCACAGGAACTGCGAGCAAATGGTCGTTTATCGGAACACCGATCACAGGTGCAAGCCTTTCACAGCTGACCGACGATTGGGCTACAACCGGAATTGGCGGAGCAACACAGGCAACGGTAGTTGAAGTGAACCCACAAAGGGCCACAATTTTTACCCACGAGGAGCCATTGGGAGGAATTCCTGTCGATACGGTACAGCGTCGCGGATGGCGGGCAATCAACTCAAATACCATCTCCGTTGGAAAAGGATACCGAAACTATTTCCGCGATAATTCTATTGTAACAGGCAGAATCTGGGACATGACAGGTGGAATGACTTTTGGTTCGCAAAACATTCCGCTTACCCGGACTTCTTTCAGCTGTACTGGTTTTCCTTCCGTACAATGCTCCACTTCCGATCAGGGTTGGAATCTGATTGCCAATCCTTTCCCGTCTGCCATCGATTGGTCTTTGGGCGCAGGTGCTTTCAGCAAACCAGTCAATATGAACGATGCGGTTTATACCTGGCAGAACAATTCCTATAAGGTTTGGGGGCCTTTCCTTCCTGGTCCAGATCCAATCGGATTTACTTTCGGAGCCAGTGCTTCTTCAGTTATCCCATCAAGTCAGGGATTCTTTGTGAAACTGGTTTCTGGTGCTGGTGGAACGCTAGTAATCAACGAAAGTGCAAAAACAAGTGGTGCCGGAACCTTCTTCAGAACAGCCGTTTCTTCAGACAACCGCCTGTTTATCGGCGTAACCGGAGCAGATGGGCAGGTTGATAAAACATGGGTTCGGTTTATGCCAGAGGCTACCCCTGAATTCGACCTTCATATCGATGCGGACAAACTGCCAAATCCAGGATTGAACATTTCTACCTTGACGGCAATGTCAAGTATGTATGTGAATACACTTCCTATGTTTGAAGCAACAACCCTTGTTCCGATTCAGGTAACAGGTGCTCCAGGAAATTATACGTTGCATTTCCATGACGTACAATCGTTTGTACCCGGAACAGAAATGTACCTCAAGGATAATTTCCTTGGAACACTGACTGCTTTGACAGAAGGGACTACATATGATTTCGCCATTGAATCAGAGCCAGCTTCTTCAGGTAGCGAGCGTTTTGAACTGGTATTTACACCAGACGCAGTTTCCGGGGTTTCTGTATCTAAAGGTCTTTTCTCAACGCTGGTTGTTCCCAATCCTGGAAATGGCCGGAATCTGAATCTGGTTCTTCGAAACACAACATCAGATCAAACCCAGGTATTGATTACCGATATGTTGGGTAAGACGTTGATGAACAGGCGTTTTGAAACAACCGGAACCAGTTTGGTTTTGGATACCGATTTGCCTGTTGGTGTTTACCAAATGCAGGTTATAAATGGTGGAAAGACCAGTATTCAAAAAATTGTGGTGAACCGCTAAGGTTTTCCCACCATCATAATGGAAATGGCCGGGAGTAATTCCGGCCATTTTTCTTTTTTTGCGTTGGTATGAAGAACATTCGGATTTACATAGTTCTAATCATCGGCTTATTTCTCCAGTGGGAGGGCAGGAGTCAAAGTCTCGATAAGTGGTTTCCCAAAGCCGATCTGATGAAAATTGGTGTTTACTATTACCCTGAGCAGTGGCCCCGGGAGCAGTGGCCCCGTGACTTCAGAAATATGTCGTCTCAGGGATTCCAGTTTACGCATTTTGCTGAGTTTGCCTGGGCTTATCTGGAACCGGAGGAGGGTCGTTTTGATTTTTCATGGCTGGACGAGGCCATTGATCTGGCCTACAAAAACAAGCTGAAAGTAATTCTATGCACCCCATCTGCAGCCCCCCCGGTTTGGTTGACAGAAAAGTATCCTGAAACGCTTATTCAAAATGTAGATGGAGTGGTGCAGCAGCATGGAAGCCGGGAACATTGCTCCTGGTCAAGTGCCAAATACCGCGAACTGGTAGAGAAAGTGGTGGTGGCAATGGCCAAAAAGTATGGCCAGGACAAACGAATCTGGGGATGGCAAATCGATAATGAGCCGTCGCACTACGCGACAGAATACGATTACAGTGTTGCTGCCCGGGCCCGTTTTATTGAATGGTTGAAATCAAAATATGGGCGTATTGAGAAGTTAAATGAAGTTTGGGGTACCTCCTTTTGGAGCATCCGGTATCAAAAGTTTGAGCAGATCCGGATTCCTAATCCGAAGGAATTGCCACAACAGGCCAATCCCCATGCGATGCTGGATTTTCGACGGTTTACAGCGGCCGAGTGTGCTGATTTTGTCTCTTTTCAATCCAGATTATTGAAGAGCCATGTTTCCAAAGAGCAGTGGGTTACCACCAATTTTATGTCTTCCCACAACCCCAATGATCCCTGGCTGAACAAGGATTTGGATTTTGTCACCCTCACCTCTTATCCGGTGGCTGGCTATGCAGTAGGTTTTGGTTCTGAAGGTTTTCGGGTAAATGAGCCTTCGGCCCTGGGCCAGCCTTTAGACTATTTCCGTAGTATTAAAGGGCAGACAGCCGTCATGGAGTTACAGCCTGGCCAGGTAAACTGGGGTCGATACAATCCTCAGCCACTTCCGGGTGCAGTGCGGCTTTGGTTGTATCAATCTTTGGGTTCCGGAGCTGCTTTTGTTTGTTCTTACCGCTACCGACAGCCAAGGACGGGAGGAGAACAATACCATTACGGCATGGTGGGTCCCGATGGGGTTAGCCCAAGTCCTGGTGGTTTGGAATATCAGCAAACCATCAGGGAAATCGAGGCTTTGAAAAAACAGTGGAAGCCGGCAGCTCAGGTTCCGGATAAAATCAGGCTTCGGAAAACCGGATTACTTTTTAAAAAGGATAATGTCTGGGACATGAATTATCAACGTCAGACCCATCAGTGGAATGCGCAATTCCATGTTGCCAGGTATTATGAGTCTTTGCGCAGTATGCAGGTTCCTGTAGATTTTCTGGACGAGTCTTCAGACTTTGAATCCTATCCTTTTCTGGTTGTACCAGCCTATCAGCTGGTGGATGAAAAACTCAATTCCCGGCTGGAAAAATATGCTGAGAAAGGAGGTCATTTGGTTTTGACGTGCAGGTATGGCCAAAAAGACAACAACGGGCATTTATGGGAAGGACCATTCCAGGCGCCATTGACGAAACTGGTTGGGGCCCAGATATCGTTTTTCGACCACCTTCCGGATGAGCGATTTGGAAAAGTAACGTATGGGGGCAAAAACTATGAGTGGAACAATTGGGGAGAAGTGCTTTCTCCGGGAACCGGTACTCAGGTTCTGGCCATGTATATTGATCAGTTCTACAAAAATTCGGCTGCGGTTGTGCAGCGAAAACTGGGCAAAGGTTCGATCACTTATATCGGAGTGGAAACAGAAGCCTTTCGGATGGAGCAGGAAATTTTGAAAGGGATGTATGAAAAAGCACTTGCTCAACCGATGGAAGTGCTCGATCCGGGATTGGAAGTTTTATACAGGGATGGCCTTTGGTTTGGGTTGAACTTTCACAGCTCTGAGAAAAGAACGGTACCCATCCCAGCCAATGGTAAAATAATTCTGGGCGAAAAAGAATTGAAGCCTTGCGGGGTGGTGGTTTGGACAGAAAACTAAGAGCCTATTCTACCACTTCAGCAAAAATTCCTGCATCGCAGATCTGGTTGCGCATGATGGCCATTTTCTCCCAATCTCCGGTTTTTACTGCACATTTTCCTTTGTAATGGATAATGGTCGTGCACTGTTCTGCCTGTTCATGGCTGTGGCCACAAACTTCCATCAAAGTTTTAATAACAAAATCAAAAGTATTGATGTCGTCATTGAAAACCACCAGTTTGTACATGGTCACCTCTACGGTGGCAAGGGCAATTTCTTCTTCGAGGTCGTAATTGGTTCGCATCGTTTGCAAAAATAAGCTATAATTTTTTTCATATCCCGAAGATTCAAGGCTCCTTTCGAAAAATACATGAATCCACTCTACGGACTTGCGCTTCTGGGCGCCTATTTTACGATCCTGATCCTCGTATCCAATCGCACGGCAAGAGGCGAGACCAGTTCTGATACTTTCTTTGTGGCCAACCGGTCTTCCAAATGGTACCTGGTAGCCTTTGGGATGATAGGCACATCGCTTTCGGGGATCACTTTCATTTCTGTACCGGGAATGGTTCGGGATTCCAACCTGCACTACCTTCAGATGGTTCTGGGTTATCTGATCGGCTACGGGGTAATTGCCAATGTACTGATGCCTCTTTATTACCGGCTTCAGCTGGTGTCTATATACACGTATCTGGAGCAGCGGTTTGGATTCTGGGCATATAAAACCGGGGCCGGCTTTTTTCTGATTTCCCGTCTTCTCGGCTCTTCTGCTCGTTTTTATCTGGTTTTAAGCGTATTACACCTGGCCATTTTTACCCATTTTCATATTCCTTTCTGGGCTTCTGTGGGCATTGGCCTCTTGCTCATCTGGGTTTACACCTGGAAGGGAGGGATGAAAACCATTATTGTGACCGATACCCTTCAAACTTTTTGCATGTTGCTGGCGGTGGTTATTTCTATCGCTTACATCCAGGGCGAGGTAGCTTTAAAGGGAGATTCTCTGATGAATTTTGTTTTGGAGAATCCATTGGCAAAGGTCTGGAATACCGACCCGGTTTCGCCCATGTTCTGGGTAAAGCAAATTCTTGCCGGGGCCTTTATTGCCATTACGATGACCGGCCTCGATCAGGATATGATGCAAAAAAACCTGACTTGCAGGTCTCTGGAAGAAGCCAAAAAAAATATGTATTGGTTCAGTGGAATCCTGCTGATTGTAAATGCCCTTTTTCTTGTACTGGGACTTTTGCTTTATGCTTACGCCGCCCAGGAACAAATAGCCGTACCAGCAAAATCGGACCAGCTTTTTCCCTTGCTTGCTTTGCAGCATTTTCCAACATGGCTGGGCCTTTTGTTTTTGACTGGTATCATCGCTGCCACCTATGCCAGCACTGATTCTGCGCTTGCAGCACTTACGACCTCCTTTTGTTTTGATTTTCTGAATTTTTCCAGCAGAACCGAATCCGACAGACTTCAAAAAAAGTTCCAGGTGCATCTCGGCATGTCGATGTTGGTTTGGGTGGTTGTTTTACTTTTCCATCAGTACAACGAGAATAGCCTGATTGTTACTGTATTTGAATTGGCTGGCATCACGTATGGTCCGCTTTTGGGACTTTATGCCTGCGGTTTATATTCCAGCATAAGGCCAAAGGATACTTTGATCCCATTTATAGCCGTTTTTTCTTCTGTGTTTTCGTACCTGTTGAAAACAAACAGTAAGGCATGGTTTGGGGGTTATGCCATTGGTTTTGAGATCTTGCTCATCAATGGCTTCACCACATTTCTGTTGCTTTTTTTGTCCTCTTTCTGGCAAAGAGAGCCGTCAGACAAAGGCGGGATCGGGCACGAATCCCTCAAAAACCTTACCTGACCCATAAATATTGGAAAAGTAGTTGCCGCCTTTTGTCGGAATGCCACGTCCTTGGGGATCTAAATTTCTATCCCTATGTGGTTTCGATACCTCATTCTAATTTTAATTGTTTCTGCATCTTCCGGGTTGCCGCTCATGGCCCAATTGGAGCAATCTTTTCCTTCAGAGGCATTGAACTACAAAGTTTTGCAGGACGATCCCAAAGACATGAATCATTTGTGGATTGCGGTGCAGCCCATCACCCTGGACGTTTTACAGATGAACGCGGTGGTAGGTTCCGGAATCGAGGTTACCTACCTTCCCATGCCAAAGCTTGAATTAAAAGGAAGTTTTCGCGGAAACTTTGTCAATGCATTTGATCTGCAACGCACAGCAGCTTTGGAAGGATCTGGAATAACAACCCAGGAGAGCAAAAGGGAACAGGGACAAATGGTTTTAACAAATGGCTTTTCCAGATTTTTTTCTTTTGAGCTGGGCGGCTTTTATGCGCTCAAAGATATCATCCGTGATGGAGCCTCTCACATCGTAGTTTCAGATCCGGCACAACCTGGCAGTACCCAGTTTGCTTCCTCTATTGAGGTAAATGCAAAAGTTCGCCAGATTCTTGGGGTGCGGGCAGGTTTGAATTCACTTCAGACTACTGTGTCTCTGGCAAGATCGATTAAGGATAATAGCCTTGAACTGAAAGGAAACCAGGGAACTGTACTCGATAAAAATGGAACCAGGAATACCAATGGTTTTGTAACAGATTTTAACGGGAACGACTTATTTACCCGCTTTCAAAGCACCGGTTTTTATGTAGGAGGGGCCATTCAAAGAATTAAAAACATCAGCATCAAAACAGACCGTCAGGGAATTTTGAGCAACAATGCTTTGCTAACCTTATATGCCGATATCCTCCTTAATCCCTGGACTCAGCTGGATAATATCGGAGCCCGGAAAGTTGGCGGCGGGACAGAAGAAACCTTCGATGTTGAACCTGTAAAGACCAATCCTTTTGGTGGCAGACTTGGCTTTGAGTTGCGGTACAACCAGAATTCCTTTTTGTCTCTGGGGGGTGAACTCGGTTACCGGCCTTCTATTTCCGGCCAGGGTTTTTATGGTCTGGTAAAACTTAGCATACCAACATTTTCATTTGGGTCGAAGGCAGCAAGGGCTTCAAACAATGTGGGGAAGAACCAAAGCCTGACGAAATAAATTTTTTTTGCAGTGTAATGGTTACCTTTTTAATGTCTTAGGGCATTAAAGACCAGATACACAATTTATTCATACACCTGTAACATATTAAAATAGCCCTTTCATAAAGGGCTATTTTTTTTAGTTCTTGATAATCAGGCGTTTTCTATATTTTTTTCCGGAAACGGATTCCCATTCACCCCAATAAACTCCGTTCTGAAGCCCCGATGATGGTAAGTCAAATCGTGGTCCTGCTTCCTGAGATTCCCAGATTTTTGTTCCGGTTGCAGAAAAAAGTTTAAAGTTTTTAATGGTTTCAGCACTTTCCAGTTCTACGTAACTGGCAGCCGGGTTTGGCATGACCTGGAATTCAAATTCAGGATTGGCAGAAATAAGATTTCGGTTTGAAGTAATGAGGAGGTCTTTTTGATAAGAGGCATTTTGAACCAGACCAGCTGAATCGAGGGTAAGTGAGGCAATAGGTGCTTTACGGCCGTTGGTCCAGAACAACAAACTTGTTGTCCTTATTTCAGGGATTCCACCACCAGGAAGGAGGTTGGCCGGAACATCAATCCAGGTAGGAAAAGGAACAATGATGGCTGCATAAACCTGCAACTTGAAACTGATCCGCAATCTTTGTTCATTTCTCAGGCAAGGATAAGTTCCACTTACAAAGCTGGCATTTCCATACCCATTGATAATGCTGGTATCGCGGATGGTGGCCTGAACGCGAACCTTGGACACTGTAGCAGGCAATCCGCCAATAGTAATAACCGTATCGTAATCGAATTCAGCACTGGCTGTTGCCTGGGAAGTGAGGTTCATTCCATTGCTTGCAGGGAATTGCAGCAGTCGGATAGGACCAGAAAACTTTAATGGAATAGCACTTACCGGGACAGCCAGGGGAAGTGGAGGCAATTCGAAGGAAAGTCCGGTTAATGCGTAAGAAGCGGCTGTTTTGGAATAATATGCATAGCTCAAACCTGATCCGCTTGCCATGTTGGCGGTTGTCATCAGGCTTGCAAAAGGGGTAGCTGACACTGGAATGAAGGTGGTGGTGTCCTGAATAGAAGTATCGGATTCAGAGAAAACATAGGTTTGGCCGGGCCCTGCAACAGGGGCAACCGGACTTGCATCTAACTGAAAAGCATCGATAATCTGATCACCCGGGCTGGCGAGGTCCGAATTGGTAAGGGTTATTTGGGCAGAAGACAATCTTACCACAGCCAGCATGAGCAAAAGCAATCCTGTTTTTTTCATAAAAAGATTCAGATTTGAATCCGTAAAGGTAGGTGGAAAAATACTACCTGCGTTTACCGTTGCCTATGAAAACGACTACCACCAAAATTGCCGGCCAGTTGCTGGATTTACATCAAAGGAGAGCATATCCGGCAGAGATATTGATTTCGGAAGGAAAGATAGACCTGATCAGGGAAGTTGAAAAAGCTCCGGCCCGATGGATTTTGCCAGGTTTCGTAGATGCCCATGTGCATATAGAAAGCTCGATGTTGCCTCCTTCCGGCTTCGCACCACTGGCTTTACGGCACGGCACTCTGGCAACTGTTTCAGATCCACATGAAATTGCCAATGTTTTGGGCGAAGAGGGTGTTCGTTGGATGGCCGAAAATGGCCGGAATGCACCAGTGCATTTTCACTTTGGAGCGCCCTCCTGTGTTCCGGCCACCGTTTTTGAAACAGCCGGTGCCCGATTGGATGCGCCGGCCATCCGCCGGTTGCTGGAAGACGAAACCTGTCATTATCTCGCCGAAATGATGAACTGGCCCGGGGTTTTGTTTGGCGATGCAGAGGTGGCAGAAAAAATTTCCCTTGCACATGCCCTTGGTGTTCCTGTGGATGGGCATGCCCCCGGTCTGCGAGGAGAGCAGGCAAAAACGTATTTTCAGGCTGGAATAGAAACCGATCATGAGTGCTTTACCCTGGAAGAGGCCATGGAAAAAGCTGCTCTTGGGGTTAAGATTCTGATCAGGGAAGGCAGTGCCGCCCGGAATTTTGAAGCACTTGTTCCTTTGTTTCGCCATTACCCCAACCAGATTTTATTTTGTTCGGACGATAAACATCCAGACGATTTGCTTGAAGGGCACATTAATCGGCTGGCTTCCCGGGCCATTGCTTTGGGGTATGACCGGTTTGATGTTTTGCGGGCAGCGTGCATTCATCCGGTGGAGCATTATCGTTTGCCCATCGGAATGCTGAAACCAGGCGATCCTGCTGATTTTGTGGTGGTTGATTCCCCGGATGAACTTCGGGTTTTGCAGTCCTGGCGCAAGGGCATTTGCGTATATGAAAAAGGGAAAACTGAGTGGCAACCTCCGGTTTTGACCGAAGCGCCCAATTTTTTTGAAGCCCATTTTCCAGACGAGGATGCCTATTTGCCTGCTACCTCGCAAACCGAAAGGACCCGGGCCTGGATAATGGATGCCATTGAGGGACAGTTGATTACGAAAAGCCGCCTGGTGGAGCTGGAGGTCCATCAAGGGCATATTCTGGCCGATCCGGGGCGGGATATTTTGCATCTTGCTGTAGTGAACCGGTACCAAAAGGCCGATCCCGGACTTGGTTTTATTTCCGGTTTTGGGTTAAAACAAGCCGCCTTGGCCAGCTCTGTTGCGCATGATTCGCATAATGTAGTTGCAGTGGGCAGCCATTCCAGGTTAATAAAGCTGGCAGTAGATGCCGTGATGCGGGAAGGCGGGGGAATAGCCCTTGCTTCTGATGAGGAAGTGCTGGTACTGCCTTTGCCCATTGCTGGTCTGATGTCCTTGGAACCAGGAGAAACAGTGGCTCAGGCTTATTTGCATCTGACTCAACTGGCCGGAAAACTCGGGTCGACACCCCGGGCGCCTTTTATGCTGCTGTCCTTTATGGCTTTGCTGGTGATTCCTGAGTTGAAGCTAAGCGATAAAGGACTTTTTGACGGGCAAAAATTTGCATTCCGGAAACTGGAGGAGCCTATCTGGACTACAGCTTCAGAGTAAGGCCGACCAGGAAGTTTCGGCCTGCCTGCGGGAAGTAAAAGTTTTCAACCACCGTTTCTCCTCCCAGAATGTATCCATAGGTATAGCCATTGGTTTCGTATCGGTTGTTGAGCAGGTTATTGACCAGCACCTGGAGGTGGCAATCTTTAACTTTTGAAATAGGGAGGCGGTATCTGGCCCTGAAATGAAGGAAGGAATAGGGATCGAGCGATTTGTTTAATGAGCCGGTATTGTCGAGGAATTGCCGGCCAACCCATTTCCCGATAAAAGCCGCTTCCAGGTTGCGGCGGGGGGTGACTCCCCATTCGGCAGCGGCAATGGTTTCGGGTGAGAAAGCAATCGGGGTATTTTTATAAACAGTTTCTTTCTGGCCGCCCTGGTCGTAATCGTCGAGGAAATAGCGGTATTCACGGATGCGGTTCCTGCTCAGGGTAAGGTTTGCCGAGGCGTAGGACCAGGAGCAGAATTTCCAGAGCCCCTCCCATTCCAAACCAAGCCGGCTGCTTCCGGCCACATTGCTTCGGATGTAGGCGCCAACATCGTTGATGGCACCAGTGAGAATGAGCTGGTTGGGGTACCACATGCCGTAAAAATTGAGGGCTGATTTCCAGGTTTTCCCTTCCGCTTTCCAGCCAAGTTCGAGGTTGTGCAGGATTTCGGCTTTGGGCCGGCTTAGTGGACTTGAATTGATGAAATCGTCGCGGACAGGTTCGCGTTGAGATTTTCCATAGGTGAGGTATGCCTGGTGCAGGTTATGAAACTGCCAGGTAAGCCCGGCTTTGGGGTTGAGGAAGGAAAACTGAACCGATTGTCGGGTTGGGTTCAGGTTTTGATCGAAACCGTCGAAACGGTAGCCCACAAGGCGAAGCTGGAGATCGCCATACAGCCAAATGTTGGGCAAAAGAGCAAAAGTGGCTTTGGCGTAATTGGAGAGGTCGGTTTTCTGGCCATCGTTGAAATAATAGCGGTACCGGTCGTCGGGCAAGGTAGAGTTTTGAGCCCAGGTGATATAGCCAAAATGGTCGCCCATGTATCGGTTTGCCGATCCGCCAAGGGCGAAACGAAGTCGGGCATTTTCGTATTGCAGGGCGTATGTGCTGCCAAAGAAATGGTTGTCGAGCCAGCGCTGGCGGATCAGGTTGGTGTTGGTAATGGTGTCGTTTCCGATAATGGGGTTGGCAAGGCCATAGCTTTCGAAATCTGCACCAGGTTTAAATTCTTCATAATATCCGGCACCCCGGGTGTAGTGCAGGGCAGTATTCAACAGCCAGTGTTTGCCAAGATCGAGGTTGTAAAAAAGCTGGTAATGGGTCTGGCGGTAGTTGTCGGTTTGGTCGCGGAATGTAAAGCTGTTGTAGGTGCGGGGGTTGGATTGAAAAAGATGGGCTGAATCTGAGGACGACAATCCGTTTCGGAGCGCATAATTGATCATGCCCTGATTGTCGCTCCGGAGCCGGGCTTCGGGAATGCCATTCCAGGCCTGAAAGGTTTTTTCCCTTCCGTCCATCACCACCAGTTTGGCCATGCTTTTTTTGCCAAACCAGGATCCGCTCAGATATAGACTGTTGAGGTTGGAGCTGGCACGGTCGATGAATCCATCGGAGCGGATCTGGGATAATCGGGCTTCGGCCGACCATGTGTTGTTGAGCAAGCCGGTACCCACCCGGACATTGTGTTTCCAGGTATTGAAGGAACCAAAACTCTGGTTGGTTTCGGCAAAGGCCTCAGGTTTGACATTGTCGGTTTCGAGGTTGAGGCTGGCGCCGAAGGCAGCAGAACCGTTGGTAGACGTACCCACACCACGCTGGATCTGGAGGCTTCCGACAGAAGAGGCGAAATCGGGCATGTTGACCCAAAACAGTCCATGAGACTCCGCATCGTTTACCGGTATGCCATTGATGGTGACGTTGATGCGGGTGGCATCGCTCCCGCGGATGGAAATACCGGTATAACCTACACCGGCTCCGGCATCTGAAGTGCTGAGGACAGAAGTTTGGTTTTGGAGCAGGACGGGAAGATCCTGGCCAAGGTTAAGGGCTTCGATCTGGGTTTTATCGACGTTGGTAAAGGTGCCGGGATCCTTAGGTCGGCTTCGGATGGCGCTCACGATGACTTCTTCAGATACCGACTCCCGGGGCTGGAGGCTGAACGAAAGTTCGGTATTGGAGCGGAGCAACAGTTCTTTCCGCAAAGGAAAATAACCCAGCAGACGGCATTGAAAAACGAATCGCCCTGTCTGTGGCAGGGTTAGCTGGAAGCGTCCCGTGGAATCGGTTAGCGCTGAAAGCGATGTGCCCTCGAAGCCACATTGGGCACTTTCAAGGGGAAGTCCGGTTTTTGCATCGGTGAGCAGGCCAGAGAAAAGCACCTGAGCCTTAAGCTCTGCCAGAGCAGAAAGCGAAAGTAAAAGAAGGAGAAAAAATTTGCGCATGGTTTCGAAGCTTTTGAAGACTACGAAACGCCAGCACCAGCGGGGTATGACCGCAGGAAGATGGACAACCAATCCCTTCGCCGGCATTATCCGGATCAGGTTCGACGGGTATAATCTCAGCCAGATCGGCACCCCGTAGTCGGATGCAAACATATGGACCAATTTTTATTGGGTCCATGTTTTTTTTACCTGTTTGAAAAGGAGGGACAGCTGTTCTCCACCAGGGAATGCCCGCAGCAGGGGGCGAAGCGGATACCCCACAGGCACGGAAAAATGGTTGATAATTGAAACTGTAAAATAATTCCGTGCCGAGGAGTAGGAGCAAAGCACCCGCCCGGCTGCCCAAAAAACATTACGAAAATCGCTTGAGAATGCGCTCTATGCCGGCAATATATCCGGAACCGAAAAGGTAAACATGGACAAGCAGCGGGTGAATGTGGTAAATGGAAACCCGTTCGCCGAAACCCGGTTCGAGGGGAAAAACCTCGAGGTACGCTTCGTAAAATGGGGCCTCGAAACCACCAAAAAGGTGGGTGAATGCGAGTTCGTGTTCGCGGAAGCCGAAATAGGCCGCGGGGTCGATGAAGACCGCTTCGGGACCCGGACCATTGAGGAGGTTGCCCGTCCACAAATCGCCATGCAGCAGGGATGGGGCTTCTTCAGGAATGAGGTTGCCCAGCCTTCCGCACAGGGCTTCTATGCTTTTGTAGAGCTGGAGGCTGATTTTTTCTTCCATGAGGCAAAGGCCAACCATGGGCAAAATCCGGTTTTGAACCATGAAACTGATGCCATCGGTTTTCCACCGGTTGTCGAGGGAAACGGTCACCAGGCGGTTGGGATAAGGGTGGCCGAAAGCCTCATGTCTGACCTGGTGCATGGCTGCGAGTTGCCTTCCGGCTGCTTCCAGTGCGGGTTTTGCCGGAGGGCTTTCGGGAATGGCTTCGGTAAGCAGGTAGGCATATCCCTGAACTTTGCCCCAGCCATATACTTTTGGCGTCCGGAGATAGGTGCTGAGCATTTCCAGATCTTTGGCTTCGGCTTCGAAAAAGTCGTCTTCGGATTGGGTATTGATTTTGATAAAATAAATGCCTTCCGGAGTTACCAATCGGGCGCCGGTATTGACCATTCCGGCAGCTACTACCTGAAAATCGAGCAGGGGAATTTCTCTCCCAAAGCTTTCAAAAAGCAGAGATTCAAAGAGTTGGGTAAAGGGTGTCTCCATATTGAATTCAGGCCCGGGCAGGGAAAATGGTTTGAGGAAACCGGCGGCGGATGGGATTGATGGAAAATTTTTGCTGCAGAACGAAGCTGTCTTCGTGCAACAAGGCGAAAAGTTTCTGCCATTTTTGAAAGGTTTCCGGATCGCCGGCTGCAAACGTTTCCGGATGGATGTTTTTGCGCTTTAAGAAATCTGCAAACCGATCGTATTCTTCCTTCAATTGATCTTCCATTGCCTTTGTTGAAACCGGCCCAAAATAACCAAGACTTTGTGAATCGGTTGATGCCGGTTTGGGGAAAAGAGGAAGCCCGTGCTTTGTTGCGTCTTTGCCTTACCCATTTTGGGCATCCTCAGCTGGCCTTGCCGGGTGCGCCGGCCTGGCCCGAACCAATAGTACAACAGCTGGCTCCGGTTTTGAAGCGTTTGTCTTTTGGCGAACCGGTGCAGCATGTCCTGGGAACCGCCTGGTTTTACGGGCTGGAGCTGGAGGTGGGACCAGAGGTGCTCATTCCCCGGCCTGAAACAGAAGAATTGGTGGAATGGGTTCTGGAACAACCCTGGGAAAACCGGGAAGGATTGCTGGATCTGTGTACAGGAAGTGGCTGCCTGGCGCTGGCATTGCGCAAGCATGGAAAATGGCCTTTGGTGACCGGCCTGGACGTAAGTGGTTCCGCTTTGAAAACAGCCAGCCGCAACGGAGAACGACTTGGTCTTGACTGTAGCTGGCTGGAACTGGATTTACTCAACCCGCAGCAGGAAATACCAGGAACCTGGGAAGTATGGGTTTCGAATCCACCTTATGTTGACCCCGAAGAAGCGGGTCAGATTGAACCACATGTATTGGATTATGAGCCACATCTGGCTTTGTTTGGACCCCCCGGTGATGTTTTGAGATTTTACAGGGAGCTGGCCTTGCGTGGTAGCAGGAACCTGGTTCAGGGCGGGTGGATTTATGTGGAGCTCAACCCCCGGTATGCAACAGAAGTGGCCGGCCTGTTTTCGGAGCAGGGATTTGAAAACGTAGAGGTTCGCAGGGATTTTTCGGGAAAGGATCGGATGCTTCGGGCCCGGCGGGGCTGAGGGGAATTAGCTAGGTGGAAAGTCAGAATCCGGGTATTGTCAAATGAATTCGATTCGGGGCCTGAAT
>JBIPNA010000225.1:0-5828 GCA_044375665.1 Catalimonadaceae bacterium | reverse complement strand
GCCTGCCATTGAGATCAAAGGAGGCCAAACGATTAAAACTGATTTTTAAAGGGCTCCATTGTTTTTCAGGATTGATCCCTGCATGGTCAGCAATGGTTTTTGTCTAAGGAAGCCATCAGCCTCATCAAGGCAGTAGTCGAATTTTCGTAAAACCCTGGAACAGTCTGATCAGGAAATTCCCGGGATTTTTTATGAAGGCAGAAAACATAAACCATAAACCATATTTTTCAGACCCACCTGGTCACCAAATTCATCATGCAGGGACCAGGCCCGGTATTGGGTTTGAACAATGTTATCTTAAAATCGCATCTTGGGGAGGTTAAAGGGAGGACTACCGGAAGCGGGGAAATCAAATTCATTCCTTTATTGCCAACCTTTTCAAAATCAATATGAAAATCGGCAAATTATTTGTGTTGTTTTTGTTTTTCTCCATTTCCGGAAACGCCCAAAGCACTTATCCAGATAGCTTAAGGCAAGCCCTGAAGATGGCAAAAAACGACTCTGCCCGGTATCACTTTTCCTATTTGTTAAGCTCTTATTATCAGGAGGATAAATGGGATTCTGCTGTGTATTTTATTGACAAATCTTTGGTCATTTCCCGGGAGAATAAGAATTGGCTTGATGTTGCGTATTCTTTAGATAGTAAAGGTTATTCCCTCATGCATATGGGAAATCTGCCTCAATCGTTGCAATGTTTTCTTGAAGCTGTAAAAATTGCGGAGGACCCTAAAAATGAAAACAAAACCATCTATAAAAAGACAGGAGATCATGTTAGAATTTTCAGACTAAGTATCCTTGCAAATATACATCATGATTGGGGGCATCTGATGCGAAGGATTAATGTGGATGAAGGAATTTTTCATTACAAGAGAACAGAAAAGATAGCCATGGAGATCATGGATACGGTAATGCTTGGTTTCGTCAACATGAATATGGGACGGGTTTATTTTGAACGAGGAAGTTTGGATAGCGCTTTGGTTATGGAGCACGTAGCTGAGAGAATATTTACCAAGGCAACAGATAAGCGATACCTGGGGTTTGTTTACCATAATCTTGGAGAGATATATATGATAAAGAATGATCTTGAAAAGGGTTTAAAATATTTTCGTAAGTCCGTTGATATATCACTTAAGTTCAATAATTTTAATTCATTAAATTATGCCTATTATCTTATAAGTGAACATTTTTTAAAGGAAAAAATCAGAGACTCCAGCCTCTTTTACGCCCGAAAGGGGTTGGAAGGGTATCAGGCTATGGGATCAGATGATCTGGAAATGGGATACACTTTATTGTATAAAAACTATAAGCTTTCAAATACCACAGATAGTGTCTTAAAGTACCAGGAACTTGCCTTACTTTCTAAAGACAGTACCAACAAAAAAAATGTAGAGAATCTTACTGAATTGCAGAAATCTTCTTTTGCCGAACAGCAAAGATTGCAGTTGCTGGAGCAGGAGAAAGAACTTTCGGAAAACAGAATGAGAAACTATGGGATGTTTGGGATTCTCTTTGTTTTCTTCGGGGTGGGAATACTGCTTTATCGGAATAATAAGCGGGAACAGAAAGCCAAACAAAAAATTGAAAAGGCTTACGATGATTTAAAATCCACCCAAAGCCAACTCATCCAATCCGAAAAAATGGCCAGCCTGGGAGAACTCACCGCAGGCATCGCCCACGAAATTCAAAACCCGCTGAACTTCGTGAACAACTTCTCTGAAGTGAGCAATGAGTTGCTCGTTGAAATGAAAGAGGAACTGGAAAAGGGAAATCTGGAAGATGTAAAAGCCATCACAGACGACGTTCAGCACAACCTGGAAAAAATCCTGCACCACGGCAAACGGGCCGATGCCATTGTAAAAGGAATGCTGCAACACAGCCGAAGCAGTAGCGGCAAAAAAGAACCGGCAGATATCAACGTCCTGGCTGATGAATATTTGCGATTGGCTTACCACGGTCTAAGGGCCAAAGACAAATCCTTCAATTCAAAAATGGAAACCGATTTTGATCAAACAATTGGCAAAATCAATGTCATTCCCCAGGACATCGGCAGGGTAATTCTGAACCTGATTACCAATGCCTTTTATGTGGTGGATGAAAAGAAGAAATCAGGTTTGGCCAATTATGACCCAATGGTTTCGGTTTCTACCAAAAAGCTGGGTGACAAAATTGAAATCAGTGTAAAGGACAACGGAAACGGTATTCCTGAAAAAGTGCTGGCCAAAATCTTTCAGCCATTCTTCACCACAAAGCCCACCGGACAAGGAACAGGCCTGGGCTTGAGTCTGAGCTATGATATTGTGAAGGCGCATGGTGGGGATTTGAGCGTGGAGACGAAAGAAGGGGAGGGAACTGCGTTCAAAATCATATTATTCGAAAAAGAAGCATGACAAAAATTACGATAAATGCCCTATTCAAGTGGGGCCCTTTTACCCTTTTACTTTTTGCCCATTGGATGGCTTCAGCCCAGCCCACAAAAATGGCTTTCGAAAAGTTTGGGGTGGCCGAAGGACTTCCTGAAGAGTATGTAACCGATATGATTCAGGACGACAAAGGTTTTATCTGGTGTGGCACACAGAATGGTTTGGTGAAATATGATGGCTACAAATTCAAGGTGTACAAGGGGAATCTCGGACAAAAAGATGAAAACAGCTTGAGATTCAGCTCCATGAATGGGGGGCTATTGAAAGGAAAAGATGGGAAAATATGGATGGGTGCTTATTCAAATGATAATGCCCTGGTTGCCAGTTTCGATCCTTCCACTGAAGTATTCAGGACATATTCCGTTGCCGGTAAAGGCAAAAAAAATACAGGTCTTACAATCTGTTACATGCGGATGGAAGATTCAAAAGGAAACATTTGGCTATATAAAGTCTCTGAAAGTAAGCTTATCCGTTTAACTCCCGGAACTGGAGCTTTTAAAGAATACAATGTCGAAGTTGCCCCCTGGGAAAGGAAAGGATGGTTGACTGAGGCCAACAACCGTTTTTGGCTTTTGGATAAGAAAGGGAACTTTAAAAAGTTGAATCAGAAAAAGGATGTGTTTGAAGTCTTTCAATCACCTGAAATGGAAAGAATCCTACATTCCCGATCCGACACACTTCAAATATTATCCTATGGAAGTAAAGACCGGATCCTGCTGTCAAGCCGATACAGTCTTTTGGTATTTGATGCCAAAACCGACAAAGTGGTAGACAGGTTTGTAAACCTGGCCCAAATGGAAGGGGGAAAATCAATCGATACAGTTCTTGCTGCCAATGAAGATGAAAAAGGACAAATATGGATTACCCACTACCATGCCTTAATTACACGAATCGATCCTCGCACAAGAAAAATAAGCCATTTCAGGTTTGGGTCCGGGGAATTGGATTTTGGCAAACAGGATTCAGAAAAATACAGGTTCAGGATTGAACTAATAAATAAAGAGGGTATCTGGTTTTCCGGGTTATCCCCAACAAATGAAAAGGTCCAATTATTCTACTCCAATAAAACGAACCTATTTAGTTTTTATGACGATCGATTCAACCTGAGCTACAATCCCTTTCAGACCAAAAGGTGGATGCAATTTTTCAGCGATAGAACAGGGCTTTTGTGGTTGTACACAAGACCCAATTTTTATAAATACGCTCCCAAAAAGCACCAGATGGATTTGTATCGGCATGAATTGCGAAAGGCAAATAGCCTGCCAAGTGATACAACAACCTGTATTTTCGAGGACAGTAAAAAAAGGATTTGGGTTGGCACAATCAATGGATTGGCAAGATATGAGCCTGGTATGGACGGCTTCATCACCTTTCGGCATAATCCATCCAACAACCAGAGTATCAGCGATAACAAAATCACCTTTATTTCTGAAGATGCGTATGGAAATATATGGATTGGAACACAAAATGGTTTGAACCAATGGCAGGAAACTTCTTCGTTTAAAAGATTCTTTTATGATGTAAAGAAGCCAAATGATTGTATTTCATTTTGTTTTGATATTAATAAACACTTGTGGCTTTCTATTTGGGGCATAGGTGTTTTGGTGATTGAGCCCAAAACCAATGCTGTAATTACGAAGTATTCGCCTGATTCAAAAAATTTAGCCTCACTCTCCAGCACTTCCATTTCCACTATTTATCAGGATTCAAAAGGAACCATGTGGCTGGGTGAGGAACGGGATAATGAGTTTGGCTTATTTCGTTTGAAGGAAAATGGCGAATTCATTCATTACATGCCGGTACCGGGAAATAAAAATTCCCTCAGCAGCAATGAAATTCGTTTTGTAAAGGAGGATGCCCGAAAGAATCTTTGGGTGGGAACCGATGATGGGTTAAATATGTACAAGTATGAAACCAATACGTTTGATCGGATTAAGGGCCTTACAACCATGTCGATTAGTACCATTGTTGAAGATAAAAAAGGGAAAGTATGGTTTGGAACGTATGCCGGCCAGGGCTTGCTGCAGGTTGATCCCAAAAAGGGAATAACCAAAAGTGTAGGAGACGAAAAAGGATTACTGCACAATGATATTGCTACAGATATTGTTCAGGACGATTTTGGCAAATTATGGATTCCTACTCAAAGAGGATTGTCTGTTTTTGACCCGGTTACTGAGTCATTCTCCAACTATTTTGAAAAAGATGGATTTCAACCCTATGATAAGAGTTATTCAATTCACAAAGCCAGCAACGGTGATATCTGGATTGGAAGCCATGGGAGCGGCCTCAATCATATTGTGCCTGGTAGTTTATTAAAAAAAGACACCTCTTTGCCATCCGTTGTCATTACCAATTTAACAATAAATGACTCAGCCTATTCTAAACCCGATGGTAAAATTCTGGAAAAATCGATTGCTTATTCCAATGAAATCCAATTGGAATATTGGCAGAAAGACCTGGCTTTTGATTTTGTTGCCTTGCACTATCTGCGTTCGGAAGACAATTTGTATTCATGGAAACTTGAAAATTACGACAAGGATTGGTCCAAACCCTCGCAGTCCAGAAACGTGAGTTATACAAACCTTTCCCCTGGAACTTATATTTTCAAAGTGAAAGCTTCTAACGCAGATGGTGTCTGGAATGAAACGCCTACCATCATAACCATAACCATTTTATCTCCCTGGTGGAACACATGGTGGGCCTATCTGGGATACTTTTTTGGCTTAGGTGGCGTCGTAATCGGATATGCATTTGTCAGAGCTGAGTCTCTCAGAAAAGAAAACAAACTACTGGAGGATAAGGTGGTTTTACGGACACAGGAACTGGAGTCGAAAACTTTCGATCTGGAAAATTCTATTCAGGATTTAAAGGCCACTCAATCCCAACTCATCCAATCCGAAAAAATGGCCAGCCTGGGAGAACTCACCGCAGGCATCGCCCACGAAATTCAAAACCCGCTGAACTTCGTCAACAACTTTTCTGAAGTGAGCAATGAGTTGCTCGTTGAAATGAAAGAGGAACTGGAAAAGGGAAATCTGGAAGATGTTAAGGCGATAAGCGACGACGTTCAGCACAACCTGGAAAAAATCCTCCACCATGGCAAACGGGCCGATGCCATTGTAAAAGGAATGCTGCAACACAGCCGCAGCAGCTCAGGCAAAAAAGAACCCACCGACATCAATGCTTTGGCCGATGAATATTTGCGATTGGCATACCATGGTCTAAGGGCCAAGGACAAATCCTTCAATTCAAAAATGGAAACCGATTTTGATCAAACTATCGGCAAAATCAATGTCATTCCCCAGGACATCGGCAGGGTAATTCTGAACCTGATTACCAATGCCTTTTATGTGGTGGATGAAAAGAAGAAATCAGGTTTGGCCAATTATGACCCAATGGTTTCGGTTT
>JBIPNA010000224.1:0-5841 GCA_044375665.1 Catalimonadaceae bacterium | reverse complement strand
ATGTGAAAAGGAATGGTGGTTTTAACCCCCTCAATGACAAACTCCTGAAGGGCTCTTTTCATCCGCACAATCACTTCTTCACGGCTTCTGCCTGTTACGATAAGTTTGGCCACCATCGAATCGTAGTTCGGAGGGATGGTGTAGCCAGCATAAATGTGGGTATCAACCCGAACCCCATGTCCACCAGGAAGGTTTAGGTTGGTGATTTTTCCAGGACTTGGCCGAAAGCCGTTTATGGGGTCTTCAGCGTTGATCCTGCATTCCATGGCAAAAAATTCCGGAAAGTAGTTTTTGCCGGAAATCGGTATTCCAGCTGCTACTTTAATCTGCTCTTTGATCAGGTCAAAATTGGTAACCTCTTCTGTAATGGGATGTTCTACCTGAATCCGGGTATTCATCTCCATAAAATAAAAATCGCCGTTTTTGTCCACAAGGAATTCAATGGTTCCTGCTCCTTCGTATTTAATAGAACGAGCACCTTTGATTGCTGCTTCACCCATTTTCTCCCGAAGTTTCTGACTAACTATGGGAGATGGTGTTTCTTCCACCAGCTTTTGGTGGCGCCGTTGAATGGAGCAATCGCGTTCAGAGAGGTGGCAAACTTTGCCAAACTGGTCTCCTACAATTTGAATTTCAATGTGGCGGGGCTCTTCAACAAATTTTTCCAGATATAAGCCGTCGTTTCCAAAAGCAGCTCCTGCTTCCATCCGGGCATCGTTCCAGGCTTTCTCGAATTCTTCATCGTTGTTCACAATGCGCATTCCCCGTCCACCTCCTCCGGCGGTTGCCTTCAGGATAACCGGGTACTTGATTTTGTTGGCAATTTTGATGCCTTCTTTCACAGAATCAAGCAGGCCTTCAGAACCAGGGATTGTAGGCACGCCGGCTTTTTTCATGGTGGCCTTGGCCGTAGCCTTATCCCCCATGGAGTTGATCATTTCAGGACTTGCACCAATAAATTTGATGCCATAGTCCTGGCAGACTTTAGAGAATTCGGCATTTTCAGACAAAAACCCATAACCAGGGTGAATGGCGTCTGCATTGGTAATTTCTGCTGCCGCGATAAGGTTGGGAATGTTGAGATAAGAAAGTTTACTGAGCGGGGGGCCGATACAAACGGCCTCGTCTGCAAACCGAACGTGAAGACTCTCTTTATCGGCAGTGGAATATACTGCTACCGTTTTAATGCCCATTTCCCGGCAGGTACGGATAATGCGCAGGGCAATTTCGCCACGGTTGGCAATCAGGATTTTCTTAAACATGTTGGCTGAAATTGGTGTAAAGCCGGTGATCAGGCAGGTTCAACCAGGAACAGAACCTGATCGAATTCAACAGGCGAAGCATTTTCGATCATCACTTTGACAATGCGACCGTTTACATCCGATTCAATCTCATTGAAAAGCTTCATGGCTTCGATAATGCATACCGTTTGGCCTGCTTTTACTTCGTCGCCTACACTTACAAAATTGGCTTTGTCTGGAGAAGGGGAGCGATAAAGTGTCCCAATCATAGGAGATTTGATTTCAACCAATTTGGAAGAAGCCGGTTCTGGTGCCGGAGCAGGTGCAGACGGAGCAGGTGCAGGTGCAGCTACCGGGGCAGGTGCAGCAACGGTTACCGGAGCGGCAACTGCAGCAGGGATAGAAACCACCTGTTCCACAATGGTTTTGGTGGCATTTTTCCGGGCAGAGATTTTAAAGTTCTCTGTCTCTATGTTTACTTCATCGAGGTTTGATTTATCGATGAAATCAATAAGGTCTTTTATCTCACTTGGCTTCATTGGAATGAATTTCTTGGTGTTATTCGCTGTCGTATGCCCATTTCAGATAAATGGCGCCCCATGTAAATCCGCCGCCGAAAGCAGCCAGAATGAGATTATCGCCTTTTCTGAGTTGTTTTTCATACTCCCACAGGCACAAAGGAATAGTACCATTGGTGGTATTCCCAAATTTTTCAATATTCAGCATTACCCTTTCCATAGGAATGCCGCATCTGTTGGCTGTGGCTTCGATAATTCTTTTGTTGGCCTGATGGGGTACAAGATATTTAATATCGTCGGCAACCAGGTTGTTTCTTTCCATTACCTGGGCTGAAACTTCAGCCATGTTTGTTACAGCAAACTTAAAAACTGTAGACCCTTCCTGTTTTACGGCGTGCTGATGTGCGTCAATGGTTTCGTGGGATGCAGGGCGTCTGGAACCTCCGGCTTCCATCAGCAGATATTGTGCACCCAAACCATCTGATTTTAAAATATGGTCCTGGATTCCATTGCCATCCGTACTCGGTTCAAGCATAACAGCACCACCACCATCACCAAAAATAATGCAGGTGGCCCGGTCGTGGTAATTGATGATGGACGACATTTTATCAGCACCCACCACCAATACTTTTTTATAACGGCCTGTCTCAACAAATTGAGAACCTGTTACCAAAGCGAACAAAAAACCGGAACAGGCTGCCTGTATATCGTATCCGAATGCGTTGGTAGCCCCTATTTCAGCTCCGATTAAATTGGCCGTGGCAGGGAAAACATAGTCGGGGGTCGTGGTGGCACAAATAATCAAATCGACCTCGCCAGGTTCTGTTTTAGACTTTTTGAGCACATCCCAGATGGCTGGCATGACCATATTCATGGTGCCTTTTCCTTCCTCCCTGTAAACCCTTCGTTCTTTTATTCCGGTCCTTGATACGATCCACTCATCATTGGTTTCAACAAGCTTTTCCAGATCGGCATTGGACATAATGTCCGGAGGAACTGTACCTCCAATGGCAGTAATCGCTGCTTTTACTTGTTGTGACATCAGGATACAACAGATTTCGCCAGCGCCGTTTTAATCTGGGCCAGCATGTTGGATGTATTCATTTTATGGGCGACCAAAATCATATTTTTAATCGCAAGCGGACTGGAAACACCATGGCCGATAACCACATGGCCATCTACGCCAACAATGGGACTCCCACCAACCACTTCATAATTCATATTGGCCACGAAATCATCGTTTATGCCCCTTTGATGAAGGATTTCATAAAAGTGTTCGGCCATTTTAGTCACCACATTTCCTACAAAGCCATCGCAAACAACTACGTCAGATTTTTCGCTGAAGAGGTCTCGCCCCTCAATATTTCCCACAAATTGTATGTTGGGATTGGTTTTCATCAATTGATAAGCTGCCTGGGTAAGGATACTGCCTTTTTGCTCTTCTTCTCCAAGATTGAGTAATGCCACTTTGGGATTTTCAATGTCCAGGATACATTTGGCATAAACAGTACCCAACTCAGCAAACTGGTTGAGTTGCTCAGGCTTACAATCGGCATTGGCACCAATATCTACCAGGGCTCCTACCTGGCCATTGGCCTTGGGCAGATAACCCATGATGGCAGGTCGGAGAATTCCAGGCAGGGCTTTGATGGTAAACATGGCTCCAACCATCATGGCACCTGTATTCCCAGCACTACAGAATGCTTCGACCTCACCATTCTTAAGGAGGCCAAATCCGGCTGCAATAGAGGATTGAGGTTTTTGCGAAAATGCTTTGGCCGGATGCTCACCCATTTCGATGACCTCCGGAGCATGAAAAATTGGAAAAAAATCTTCAGGGACTCCCAGACGCCGGAGCTCTGCTTCTATGGCATCTTTCTGGCCGATCAATAGGATCTTGCCCGCCTCACCCAATTCCTTTTGGGCAAGGACAGCACCTTCAATCGCAGCCTGGGGTGCGAAATCGCCTCCCATTGCATCCAGTGCAATTGTCATTTCAGCGGCGTAAAGAATTCTTAAGCCTTCTGGTATTCAGCAATGACCAATTTGTTGTTGTAGTACAGGTTGCCCTCTACCACATATGCCCGGTGCATCTGGTGTGTTTCGCCAGTGGTGCTGCAAAGAGCCAGTTGTTTTGCGGTTGCACCATGGTGAGTCCGCCTTTTGTCTCTTCTGGTTTTGGAGATTTTTCGCTTAGGATGTGCCATGTTATGGTATTATCGATTTAAATTCTTTAGTTTTTCCCAACGAGGGTCCACCTGGCTTTCCGCTTCGGGGGTTTCCTCTTTTTTTTCAGAAGAATACACCAGGGTACCTTCTTCCTCTCCGTCTTCCTGTTCCAATTCCTGGAACCGGGGATGAAGATGTTTTGCAGGAATGGACAGTGCCACAATGTCGTAGACCAACTGGTCAAGATCTATGGAAACCCTTTCTTTCAAAATGACTTCCAGTTCATCGCTTAGCTCTGTCTCTTCCTCTCCAAATTTGAAATAATGCTGAACCTTTTCTTCTACCAGCTGGCGAAATGTATCCAGGCTCCGGTCGCAAATAAGCTCCACACTGCCCTTTACCAGAACTTCCGCTTTAATCATTGTATCTGACAGCGTGAGTTCTACTTCTACCTCCAGGCTCGGCTGGTCAAAAAGGTTTCGGGAAAAAGGCTCCAGAAAACGGTTGTCAAGAGAAAAATGATAGGAGTGCTTCCCATCTTTCAAACCTGCAATTTTGATTTCTGTAAACTTCAATGCCGTAACACTTCAAAATTTAGCCCGCAAAAGTAGAACAATATTGTGAATCAGAAAAACAAGATATCAAGAAATCGGCTGACCAGTTTTTTCCTGGCTTAAGCCTTCAACAAACGGGCTTTTAAATCGAGCCTGTGTTTACGGGCAGTGTCCAGGGCGATGTCGTAACCAGCATCGGCATGGCGGATTACGCCCATAGCCGGGTCGTTGTGCAAAACACGCTTCAGCCTTTTGTCTGCTTCTACAGTTCCATCCGCTACAATCACCATCCCTGCATGAATGGAATATCCGATTCCGACTCCTCCGCCATGGTGCAGGGAAACCCAGGATGCACCGCCGGCTGTATTAATCAATGCATTGAGAATCGGCCAGTCAGCAATTGCATCAGATCCATCTTTCATGGCTTCGGTTTCACGGTTTGGACTTGCCACAGATCCGGTATCGAGGTGGTCTCTGCCAATAACGATCGGTGCTTTTACTTTTCCTTCCCGGACCAGTTTGTTGAAAGCCAGTCCTGCTGCTTCTCTTTCACCTTGTCCAAGCCAACAAATCCGGGCCGGCAGCCCCTGGAAAGCTATTTTCTCTTTGGCCATCCGAAGCCAGCGTTGCAGACCTTCGTTTTCAGGGAACATTTCTGCCAGTAATTGGTCGGTAACGGCAATGTCATTCGGGTCTCCACTCAATGCAACCCAACGGAAAGGTCCTTTCCCTTCACAAAAAAGCGGGCGAATATAGGCAGGAACAAATCCGGGAAAACGGAAGGCATTTTCGATATGTCTTTTGTCATGGGCCTGACCTCTGAGATTGTTTCCGTAATCAAAAACAACACAACCCCTGTCTTGTAATTCCAGCATCAGCAACACATGATGGGCCATGGTGTCGAGCGACCGGTTGCAGTATTCACCAGGATTGGAATCGCGAAGGGCTTTGGCTGCTTCCACGGTCAATCCTTCCGGAAAATATCCCACAAGTTCATCGTGGGCTGAAGTCTGATCCGTGAGGGTATCCGGGACAATATTTCGCTCAATCAGGCGCTGAAGCAATTCAACAGCGTTGCATTTTACGCCAATGGACAAGGCTTTCCTTTCTTCCTTTGCCACAAGAGCAGCATCTATTGCAGCATCCAGATCGTGGAATTTCAAATCAAGATACCGGGTTTCAATCCGCTTGTCAATCCGCCAATCTTCCATTTCGGCTGCCAGACAAACCCCTTCGTTCAAAGTTATGGCCAATGGTTGAGCTCCGCCCATACCGCCTAATCCGGCGGTGACATTGAGGGTTCCCTTTAAGGTACCGCCAAAATGCTGCCGGGCCACTTCAGCAAAAGTCTCGTAAGTG
>JBIPNA010000266.1:0-5343 GCA_044375665.1 Catalimonadaceae bacterium | reverse complement strand
AGGGCTTACCCCGAAGCAGAAACCCACCTCAAAGCCGCTTTGCAGCAGGATCCGGATTTTATTCTGGCCCGCGAAAATCTGGCCCGCTGCTACCTGGAACAAGGAAAATTCGCCGAGAGCCGGAAACTATTGAACCGTTTGATCAGGGATTATCCACAGGAAACCCGGTATCGGATGGCGCTGCAGGCAATCCCCTGAGGGAAAGGTTCAGAGCGGCAGACAACCCCGGAACCCACGGGCTGCATAATAGGACTGTGCCCCGTTGTGGTAGGTAAAGACCGTACCATACCGGTAGTCGCAAAACAAAGCCCCGCCCAGTTTTCGGATTGGCTCGGGAGTGGCGATCCAGCTGGAGGTTTTGGCATCGAAAGGGCCAAATTCCTGAAGCCGGCGGTACCGGGTTTCATCCAGGATGTCGATCCCAATGGCCAAAGCCAGTTCGAGGGCGCCCGTGGCGGGAGGGGCATCTTTGCGGGTTACCCGCGATGCTTCATCGAAGCAACAGCTTCGGCGGCCTTTCGGACTTTCTGCCGCCCCATCTACCAAAAAAATCTGCTTTGAATCCGGCTCCAGAAAAACCAGGATGGGCTCGCCACCGGTGGCTTCCATGCGGGCCAGGGTTTCCAGCTTCCGGGGCTGAGCTTCAAACAATTGTGCTACCGTTTGCCAATTTGTTCCGGGAAGGCGGTCGGGAAATTGGCGGAACCGCAGTTCCAAAGCACGAAGGGCCGAGGCGCAATCGGCAGCAGAAGGTGTAGAGAGGTAATCCATGGCAAAAAATAGAAATGGGTCCCGAAAGGGAGGGCAAAGCTAAAAAAAGGAGGCCGGGAGAAAATCCGGTGGCAGAAAAGTCTGCACTGATCCGAAACTCCAGAGAATGAGAATGCTGAATCCGGTCAAAAATCCGGAAGGATGCAAAGTATGAAAGACGTACTGAAAAGCGGGCAAAACACCAAACATGTAGTGACCTGAAATCGGGTTGGACCTCCTCAAATGAAGCAAGACTGGGGCTTAGAAATGAATACACAACTTCAAAACCGAAAGCATTTTATCTAAAAATGGTATATCTTCGTCATACCATATAAAGGGGTCATTATGGAGACTAAACAGGAAATCGTACAGATTGTAGACAAGTTACCTGACGAAGTTTTGGGGGAACTTTTGAAGTATCTCCGTCAGGTAGAAAAATCAACCGCTGAGAAAATGCGCTTGTCTCTCAACCTAAACACCATTTTAACGGAAGACCGGGAGCTGCTTGAAAAATTAGCGAAATGATCGAATATCAGGAAGTTCTTGAAATTCATCAGGCAAAAAGTTTCCTTAGCAGTCAGTTTCCCGGTTAGTCCCAGGATAACCCCTTATTCCCCCTCCCCTTTCTTAATCTGGTCAATCACCTCCTTTATCCGTTGGTTGTAGGGAGCCATCGTATCCGGTTGCGGAAAATTTCCCCGGGCCAACATGTCCAGCATTTTCTGGTAAGACTCCATCCGAAGGTTGCAATAGGTTTCCAGAAGACGGGATTTCCGGAGGGCTTCGCTGGTGATGCTCATCTTCTGGGCTTCCTCCGAAAGTTCTTTGCACTTTACCCAATAGTACAGGCCCCGGTTCTGTAGTTCGTTGGCAAGGTCCTCCCGGGTAACCTCAGCGTTGCGGGAATAGACCTCCAGAGCCATGCTTTCAAATTCTTCAAACTTGGTCATTTTCTCTGCCCAGGCCTTCATTTCGGTGGGGAGACTCTGGCGCACCATCCAGCCAGCCAGAAAAACCATCACCACCCAAATGCCCATAATGCTGTAGGTAAATACCTTTTCCCCCGGGCTTTTCAGGGAAGGAACCACAAAAAATCCCATCACGAGTCCACCCAACAAACCGCCGATGTGCCCGGCATTGTCGATCTCGCCCTTGAGCCCGTACAAAAGATTGTACCCCACAAAAACAAGGACACCCGGCAGCAGTGATTTCCGCATTTCCGTATCGAACAGGTTCGAAAAAAGCAGGGCCAGATACATCCCCGTCATACCGAAAACAGCCCCTGAAGCACCCGCACTCAGACTGTTTTCATGCCACCAAAGACTGCACAAACTGCCGCAAATACCCGCCAGAAGGTAGGCCAGCAAAAACCTTGCTTTCCCAAGCAGCGGCTCCAGCACCGACCCGATGTTCAGCAAAGCCAACATATTCAGGGCAAGATGGAACAAGCCGATGTGCACAAAATTGCTGGTGCTGAGGCGCCACCACTCCCCGTTTTCCTGGATGGGAGGCCGAAAAAGCGCACCCCACCGCAAGAGGCTGTCAGAATCGGGCGAAAACACCGAAACCCCCGAAAGGACCATCCATCCGAAAACCAGCACATTGGCCCAAAAAAGCAAGGGGGTAAAAAACAGATTCCGGTTGGGCACCAGTAAGCCGGAAATGGACTGAAGTTGTTCTCTGGCCGTCTGCGCACCATGCCATTCCGCCATCTCCTCCGGCGAAACCAGCAAATGCTCCAGCGTTTTGTACCGCTCCTGCCAATGTTCCAAAGGGCGACTTCTTTGGACCTCCTGCATTTTTTCCAGAAAACGCACCAGGTTTTGCTCGTTTTTGCCCCAGTCGTACACCGCCGAACCCGTGGATTCGCTTTTCAACACCAGCTGGGCGCTACCAAGCCGGATGTGGATGTCAAATCTGGGCTTGAGGAACCCCGATCCGGCCAGGGCATGGATGCCTACCTCGCTTACCGCCTTAATTTCCCAGCCAAGCTGCTCTGCTGTTTCAACCAAAAGACAAAGGACCAAAGCGGGATCATGCAGGGGAAGCGCAACCAGTTTCTGATGGGCAGGCGGAAAACCAAAAGGCATAGGAAATGGGCTTAAAGACTATGGAAAACGGCTGCAAGAAACAATACTGAGGGAAAAAGCCAAAGCACCAGGACTTTCCCTCACTTCCCGGCAGAAACCAGCCGGTATCGTTCAGGCTTGGTTTTGGTCCGCTCCAAAATGCCCCGGGCTTCGAGGTCCAGTTTTACGGTTTCCCCATACCATTGCACATTCCCTTCAAACACATCCCCGATCCGGGCAAACAAAGTTTCCATCAGTTCTGTATGGGTAGGCTCATCCTTTTCCAGGACCTGCAACATCTCCTTTTTGATACATTCGTATTTGGCCAGATCAATTTTCTTATTGGTCTTGCCCGGCACCGGATGCAAGGTTTGAATGGTTTCTGGTTTTTGACCGGGCATATACCTACATGGCTATGGGTGTGCAGATTTCAATCAGGAACCCCTCGGGATCCCGAAGATAGGCAACGGTTTGCCCCCAGGGTTTTTGAATCGGTTCTTCCAGGACGATGGCCCCCTCCTGCCGGGCACGCTCAATGGTCTCCGCAACATGGTCTGTAACCAGGCCCAATTCCATGGCAAAAGGCTTGTTCGAAAGATCGCTTTCCAGGAAACCGTTCCGCAAATTGGAATGCGCCAGGTCTTTTGACACAAACGCCAGCGTGGTTTGGCCTGTATCCAATTCAGCGTAATCATTTTCCGGCGTGATGAATTTCCGGTTGAAGCCAAAAGCCCGTTCGTAAAAACCGATGGCCCGGGAAACATCGGAAACATACAAGATGGAATAGCCAAATTTTACCATGGTATTTTTGGGAGCGTTTGTTTACGAGCGTTCCAGGACGCTTTTGGATTCAGGAATCGCCCGGTGACGCGACAAATCAACCCAAATTATCCCAAAACATAGGTTGGGACTTTGTTCGAAACGCCTGAAAAACTGCAATGCTGGCCCGTACGTGGAGCAGTGTAAGGGCTGGCTAAGGTCCTTTAGCAAAACCTTTTATTCAAAACGCCTTAGGCTTGAGAAAGAAATTTTAAGACGGATTTCAGAATAGGGCTCTTTCACCGCAAAATAATATTCACCGCAAAATTTGCGGAGAATAGAATGGCTAATCTCCGCACAAAACTGTTGGCACCTACAAAAGTCAAACACACCAAAACCTCCGGCTTAGGTACCGCACGGAAAAGCCCGCAGGCCCGATCCGCCCACATGGGTAACAAGACCTGAAACGGCAACCTGGCGGATCGGGACGAGGACTTGTACGGAAGGGACCGACCCGACAACGGAGGGGAAGCCCCAAAAAAGGAATATCAAAGTCTCACCTGCACGCAATCAGCCCTTGAGCTGCCTCCCTAAACTGAGGCCCCTTCGTTTTGGAGAATGCCCGACAATTTTGCAATGGCCTTTTCGATGGACCGGATGTCCTCAAACTTCAACATCAGCTTCTGGCCCGTTTCTTTCAGCACACATTCGCCGGCATGCTGCTGCACATAGGTCAGGATTTTGCCGAAAGTGTCGCCCTGATAATACGGCGATTGGGCATTGGTGATGAAATAGCCCCGCAGCTTCTGGTCCTTTAAAACCAGCTTTTCGAAGCCCAGCTGCACCGCAATCCACCGCAGCCGAACCGACATGATCAGGTGCCGGACAGCCTGTGGCAAAGGACCAAACCGGTCGGTAAGGTTGCGCTCAAATTCCACCAGCTGGACCTCGGTCGTGAAATCGTCCAGTTGGGTGTAGAGCGATAGCCGCTCGGTAATGTTGCCCACATAGGTTTCGGGAATGAGCAACTCCAGATCGGTTTCAATCACACAGTCTTCGAGCAAGGGCTTGAGGGCCAGTTCTGTTTCGAAAAGGGCCTTAAACTCGGTTTCTTTCAATTCCTGAATGGCCTCGTCCAGAATTTTGTGGTAAGCCTCAAAACCCAGGTCGGTAATGAACCCGCTTTGCTCGGAGCCCAGCAAATCGCCGGCGCCCCGGATGTCCAGATCCCGCATGGCTACCTTAAATCCATCGCCCAGGTCGGAAAACTCTTCCAGGGTGTGCAGCCGCTTCCGGGCATCGGCCGTCAACAGGTTCATTGGGGGCGTAAACAGATAACAATAGGCTTTCCGGTTGCTCCGCCCTACCCTGCCCCGCATCTGGTGCACATCCGACAACCCAAACATATGGGCATGGTTGATGATCATGGTATTGGCATTGGGAATGTCGAGCCCGCTTTCCACAATATTGGTGCTCACCAGCACGTCGTAATCGCCATCGATGAAGCGCAGCATCACATCTTCCAGCTTGCTGCCTTCCATCTGCCCGTGGGCCACAGCCACTTTGGCATCGGGCACCAGTTTGATGACCAGGTTGGCCAGCTGGTCCAGATCGCCAATCCGGTTGTGGATGAAAAATACCTGCCCTCCCCGCTGAATTTCATGCCGGACAGCATCGCGGAGGATGGTTTCCGAAAAACAATGCACTTCGGTGGTGACCGGCTGACGATTGGGAGGCGGTGTGGCAATAATGCTCAGATCGCGGC
>JBIPNA010000223.1:0-5878 GCA_044375665.1 Catalimonadaceae bacterium | reverse complement strand
GTTGGAGCATGTTTGTTTTCCACCTCAAGATTTTGATCCAGAGCTTGTAGCTGGAAAGTGGAATTCTGAATCCAGAAATGCCATAGAGTTATTCCTGAATTCTATCCCTGAAGTCGCTTCCTGGGAAGCCAATTCAATAAAGGCGCATTTCTTTAGTACTTTAGAAAAGGCAGGCCTGAAACCCGGAAAATTTCTTTTGGTACTGAGATTAATAATGACAGGAAAAGGTGCTGGACCTGACTTGATGACCCTGCTTGAGTTACTCGGTGCGAAGACCTGTTCTTTGAGGCTTCAAACCGGGCTGGATCGACTCCAGATTGTTTAAGGAGCTATTTTACTTGGCTTAATTTTTGTTTTTTCTCCTCGGCAATCTTCCTGACTTTGGAGATTTCTTCCAGAGCAGTTTCCTGTTCAGATGCGTTTTGAACAGAATCCGCTTTTAACCGAACAAGGTTTTTTCCATTGTCATCCAGGTCTTTAAGGAGTTTAACTTTTTCCTTTCGGTTCCTGTTTAACTTTGATTTGAGATTCTGTCCCTCATCAATACGTTTGTCGTGTGCTTTTACGGCCAGATTTACCACCCGCTCTGCTTCGGTAATTTGTCTGATCAAATCTTCCCGGTATTGGCTCAGGGCAAAATTGTAAAGCATTTTTCGCACGCTTTCCTTCTGTTCATCGGTTAGTTCCATATAAGAACCAGCCCGGGTTGCTGACATATAGATCTGAATGCATCTCGGTGAAACAGTTAGCCTTGAATAGAAATCTATTGCATCGTTGCTGACATTTGACAGCATCAGATTCATACCTGCCATACTTTGTGATTCAATGCTTTCGAATTTCCCCAGAGACCGTAAATATCGACGCCAGGCAGATTCTACTGATTTCACATCCAGCTCAAGACAGACAACAAATCCTTTAATAGAGTTCTCCCGAAAAGTCGCATTTGCAGTATTGACATCTATGGTCTGACCCTCGGAAGTCAGGACTGTAAAAAAGAAAAAAGAAATCCATGTGGCTTGAAAGCCTTTGATTAACACGGTTTTGATAAAATATGACATCAGCGAAATTCTGGCTAGGGGGAAAAAATTTCCAGAAATCCTGGAATTCATGCAAGTTTCGGGCAAATCTATGCAGACTAATTTAATAAACGGCCGCATTCCATTGGTCCGTGCCGCAAGGTTTCTTTTTTTCCTGCTCTTCAGCCTGCAATTTGCTTTAGACGCCCAATCCCAGAATCCAGATTCTTTGGGTCGCATAAAATCCCGGATGGATGGTCCCATTATGCTAAGTCCAAGGGTTGGGGCTGATCTGGACTCAGTAGAGGTAGAATATTTCAACATCTTTCCAGATCTGGACAGGGTAAAAAGTGTTGTTTATAGGAAAGACAATTTGGATAACCTCCTCATGGTGGTAAGTATGGCCAATGGGAAAGACACCATTTTGACTTTTTCCGCTCTGGCCGCCCAGCAGCTTACCACGATGATCGACCAGTTTGAAAGGTTGCCGGACAATCCGGGACTTGTCAACTGGAAGCTACTTCCCGGCTATAATCCTGACAGGTTTAACTTTTTCGAAAATACGGCCAGGAACCTGAAAATTACGACCGACTCAGGCGTGTTTTCAGGCAGGACTTTAATGGCGAGTGATACAATGGTTTGCTTGTGGCTCAAAAAAGGCAGTTTTGATCCTGCAGACTTTAAGCGGTTTGTGAGGTGTTTTTCTCCAGGTGAGATTCAAAAGCTGGAAGTAAAGCCGAGTATATCTTCCAGGTGGTTTGGGGCCTCAATTGGTGCTGGTCTTGGCATTGGCATCCTGCAGTTGGGGTACAATGTAACCGGGGAATCGAATTTCCTTTTTTCCTCCAATTCCATAGTAATCCTTGGGGTTGGAGCCGCAGCCGGCTCTGTCTGTGGCTATTTTTTTGATGGAATAATGGCACCCTCCCGTAGAAGAACAATTGGGAAAGACGTCAACCGGTATCTTAAGTTCAAAGACAAGCTCAGGTCACATGCCATGTTTAAGGATATATTTCCTCCTGAACTCCGGTATTTAAAATAAAAGCGTAATTCCATTAGATTAAGATTATTCCATAGAATTGAATAATTCCACCACCATTCCTGGATTGGCCCAATTGTTTGAATCAGACCTTGAAAAAGTAGCATTTGCTTATTTCCGTGATCCTGAGGATGGCCAGACCCGTGTTTGGGCCTGTTTGGCGGAAAGTCTTGTTTTAATACCAGGCCAGGCACCATTTCAAAGTCAATTGGGGGAACTTAATGGCTTTTGGATGTTTCCTTTTGACCCATCCCAACCCGGATACTTTTTGCCGGAAACTTCAGTAGTTTCTCTGGAAGTACTTCCCAAAGGGGACTTGGGACAAAGTGAAGCCATTTCATCGGAAGATGTCAGACATGAGAAGCATCATTATGAGCAAATTGTGGCAAAGGCAGTAGCCTCTATCCAGTCAGGACTTTTCAAAAAGCTGGTTGTAAGCCGGAAGGAAAATTTTCCTTTTTCAGCTCGGAATATGTCCAATTTCCTGGATGCTTTGTTGGAAAAGTATCCCCAGGCCAATTTTTCCTGTTTTCATATTCCTGGAAAAGGGACATGGGTTTCTGTAAGCCCGGAGCTTCTGGCAGGATTTACCAGATCAACTTTAAAAACCATGGCTCTTGCAGGAACGAGATTTTGGGAGCCAGAAAGGACAGATTTAAATTCCTGGATGCCGAAAGAGCAACAGGAGCAGGAACTTGTTTCTGTATACATCCGGGAGGCCTTGTCAGATTTGGGGCTCGGCGCTGTAAAAGAGGAAGGGCCATACTCTGTTCAGGCTGGACACCTTATGCATCTGAGAACCGATTTTCAGGTAAAGGCATCCCAACCTGAAACAGGCTTGAGGCTGGCGCTCAGAATCCATCCGACGCCTGCGGTTTGCGGCATTCCAGAAAAAAATGCCATGACATGGTTGAGAAAGGAGGAGGGTTATGACCGGGGTTTTTTTAGTGGATTTTCAGGCTATATTTCTGAAAATCAATCCCGGTTTGTAGTAAACCTGAGAACAGCCTGTTTTCAGTATGGAAAGATTTCACTTTTTGCCGGTGCGGGAATTACAGCGCTTTCAAATCCTGAAGCGGAATGGGAGGAGACCAGCTCTAAACTGAAAACGCTCAAGGCTTTTTTACCTTCCCAGATGGAATGAAAGGAATTATCGGGCAATGACAGAATCTTTCAAACTTCCGGCCTTCGACCATTTTGGATTTGGACTTCCTTTTTGAAAATCTTCTGCCTTCATGAATCCTGTAGTTTCGGCACTTTTTCTTGCCTTGGTTTTTACGATGGATTGAGATACTGAACTTCCAAATGTTACCAGCATCAGAATCGAACTAAACAATATCCCCAATTGAATGAATATAAGGGGTATAATGCGGTGCTGGAGAAACATGATCAACCCAATTGTGGCGACTATTGCCAACACAAGAACGCAGATCGAAAAAAGAAAATTGGCCCCATAGTCAATGGTTTCTGAAAGAATAAAAAAGTCTCCTTTTAATATGGCCAGAAACAGAGTTTGTAAGAAACCAAGAAGCAAAAAACCAAAGCCCCAGGCGCAGTATTGGTAGTTGCGTTTTAGATAGGATATTATCAGGCCGCCCAATCCGGTTAGAAAAATCAGAATGGTCGTAACCTGGAAGAGGGAATTGTCTAAAATATACATTCAGGGTCGAGTGTTGCAGGGATAAATACGTATTTTTCAGCGTGGGTAACCCCTACAACTTTGAGTTTTTTTTAATCCCATAAGCAACCTGAAGTGCAAGTAAACCCTGATCGGCATCTAATTGCTCTAAATGCCGTTTTCCCTTTTCGATCCAGGAAAAAAATAAATCCGGTCCTCCTGGATTTTCTGTCAACTTCTTTTGGATTTCCTCTTCACCAAACAATTGCCGGACATTGGCCAGCCTTGCAAGTTCTTTTCCGTTTAGAAATTCTGATTCGCGGATTTCCTGTGGCAGGCCGTCAAAACCAAGAATGTCTTTTGTTTTCGGCTTAGGAACCTCAAAAATGGAGCCTGCATTCGCATGGCAATAGTATTCGTATCCCATACGTCCTACCAGATCCATTTCCAGAGGATCTATTCTTCCATCCGGCAGAAATACGCGTTCCTGGAAGTGCAATGCTAAAATTCTGCATACAACCAGATTTCCGGCTCCTCCCTGATCTCCGGTTTTTATTATATCCTCAACCACGCATTCAAATGCAGCAGGTGATTCTGCTACCCGAAATGGTTTGACGTAGATGGACTCCAGGGGAGTGAAACCCGCTTTCACAAATTCACTTACTCCTTCTTCAAAATCAGTGCTTGCCAGGGATACCTGCTCAACCATCGGATAAGAAACCACATTGATCACACACTCAGGCACTGCTTCTACATTGTGCAACGTATGTTTGGTAGAGTTATCCTTTCCCCGGCGGGCGGGTGAAAAAACAAGGGTAGCCGGGTTTGTTCCAAAAGCATTGAAAAAGCTATAGGGAGCGAGATTCGGTCGACCCTGGGCATCTATGGTGCTGACAAAAGCAATGGGTCTGGGCCCTACTGCCGAAAGCATATAGGAATGAAAAGTGCCCAGACTGGTCTCTTCAGGACGAAAGGTTTTCCACATAAGCTAAAGGGGTTGAATGGGAACTGCGTTGGAAAAAGGAAAGGATCTCTTCTGTATTCAGTGCGTTGAGGACCTGCGTCTTTCCTGCACCTGCTTTTCTGGCCAGCCAGACACCATAGCGCATCAGGTCAAGTCCTGAAATGTCGTGGGCATCCGGATTAATGGATATCCATGCTCCACGCTCCAGTGCCCGGGCCAGGTTTTCCCAATCCATATCCAAACGGGCAGGGTGGGCATTCAGTTCAATGGCGACCTGATTGGCCACACAGGCGTCAATAATTTTGTCGTAATCAAGCGGATAGCCAGGCCGGCGAAGGAGGAGTCGCCCGGAGCAATGCCCCAGGATTCGGGTGGCCGGATGCTCAATGGCTTTGATTAAGCGGGCAGTGGCCGTGTTTTTGTCCATTTTCATGCCCGAATGCACCGAAGCCACTACATAGTCGAATCCGGCAAGGATACTTTCAGAATAATCCAGCCTTCCATCCGGAAGGATATCGGATTCAATTCCCTTGAGGATGCGAAAGTCGGTCCATGTTTTGTTGAGGTCGTCAATGGCAGCCCATTGACTGAAAACCCGGTCTTCGGAGAGCCCGTTGGCATATTGTGCACTTCTGGAATGGTCTGCAATGCCAAAATACCGCCAGCCTCGATCCTTACAGGCTGTTGCCATTTCGGCCAATGTATTTTTTCCGTCACTCCAGTGGCTGTGGTTGTGGATGCATCCTTTCAGATCCTCCCATTTCACCAAAAACTGGCTTCTTGAGCCGAAGTCTGCCTCCCATTCAATGCCACTGCCACGCAATTCGGGATCAATAAAAGAAAGGCCCAGTTGTGTATACAATTCCTCTTCAGAAGCATATCCTGCAGATTTCCACCGGGCATACAACGGAATGCCTTTTTGGGAAGCCTGTGCCCAGTGTGCATCGTTTGAGTTCAGAACAAACCGTTGCTTTTCAAATCCTTCGGGATATGCAAAGTGTAGGCGGATCCAAACTTCGGGTTTTGCCAGCCAGGCAGTAAAATGACAGGGGCCTGATTTTTCGGGATGTATTTGCAATCCTGGATTTGATTTGGCCCAGTTCATAACAGCCTCCCTTTGGATCATTGGAAACAAGAACTCAATGGTTCTGACCACTTCATGACGGGTAGCCAGATCGCCGGTTCTTTCTCCGTTCAAACCAATTGCTTTCCAATCTTTTTCAAGGTGGGCTGCAATAGCA
>JBIPNA010000222.1:0-5886 GCA_044375665.1 Catalimonadaceae bacterium | reverse complement strand
AAGCATGCCATTCAACAAAACCAGACTTAGGACAAAAAGTATATCATTTGCCATAAGCCACACCAGGAAAGGATTGAGATTTTAAAAAATTCAACCTGTTCCCGGGGGGAGGTTGGTCAGAGTTACTGCTATCCATAGAGTTAATTACTTCACAAAGAAATACCTGAGAATTGAAAATAAAAAAGCCTTGTCGTTTCCGGCAAGGCTTTTGGGCTGAAAAAGAGAGATCAGGCTATTTCAATATTCCGCTCAGACGAGGTCCGTGCTTCCTCTTTTTTGGGGAGCTGCACAAATAATACACCATCGATGTAGGCCGCAGTTATTTTTTCGCCATCCACAATCTGAGGTAGGGAAAAAGTTCTTTTGAAAGAACCAGACCTGAACTCACGACGGGTGTAGCGGCCTTCGGCAACTTCAGATTCTTCAGCAGCCTCATAACCGATGGTGAGTTGGTTTTGGCGGGCCTGAATCTGAAATAACTCTTTTTTGAGGCCTGGTGCTGCCAGTTCGAGTACAAAACCATCGGCCTTTTCAAGGACATTAACCGAAGGGAGAATTGTAGGACTAAGTGCACCCAGGAGCTCGGAAGCATCACGGTGAAAAAAATTGTCTACCAGGCCTGGAAGTGCTGATTGTTTGAAACGGATGAGTGACATAATTGAATTTGTTTTTGTTTTTATCCTCCATTTCAAATTCGATGCCGGACGGATTTTCAATCAAAACCGTACATTTTAATGCCATTATGGCCGATATATTTAGAAAGTAGTAGAATATTGCTGCCAATATGGCTTATTTTGGTCGGATCCAGTCTACCCAGATTGGAACAAACTTTGAGAAACAAACCAGTTGTCTGGGGAAGCAATAAAAGACTTCGTCCACCAACTGGCCTTTTTGGTTGCTGAGTCTGGCACCCATAAGTGCGTCCCGGCCAGAACATACAGTAACCTCTAATTGATACGAAATTCCGGGAAGCAATCGTTGAAATGGGAAAAAACGCCTTTTTTCGAGTTGAAAAGGAAACTTCCCTGAAGAATCTCCATACAACAGGATGGCTCCCATTTGCGAAACCGCCCAGTACAAAGTATCGGTGCCCTCTTTAGACGAAAGAGCAAAGAGCATCTGATTCAGATGCATGGTATCGGGGGCCGATTTCACTTCAAATCTGGAAGAAAAAACAGAATAAAATTTTTCCTTTTCGGGTACCGGCCGGCTTTGAGAATGTGCATGTTTGGCCATTCCTGTTAAAGTAAAAAGCAGGAACAGGAAAAATAAAATCCTGCGAATCAGCATAAGAACCAACTGTATAAAAAAATCAGACCGGATGGGTTTGCAAAAAACTTTCAATTTTGCGTGCTTTCCACCAAATGAGGAAATTAATCCTGATACGGCACGCCAGCGCAGAGCCCGAGCGCTACCCTTTGAAAGACTTCGACAGGCAACTGGACACCGAAGGAAATACAACCGCCAAAAGCCTTGGCAGGTTTTTCCGGGACAAGGGCTTGATTCCGGAAATGATTCTGCACAGTGCGGCAAGAAGAACCACCCAGACAGCAGAACTTATTGCAAATGAGTGGAACATGGAACGACACCAAATCAGATCTGAACTTCCTTTGTACAATGCCAGCCACCAGATACTTTTGGAAAGGTTGAAAAATATCCAGGATGAAATTCAATTTTTGGCACTTGTGGGCCATAATCCCGGGATAAGCCAGATTGCAACATTGCTTAGCCGGCAAAATCTTTATCAGTTGCATCCCGGAGCCGGACTTTGCATGGAATTATCCCTTCCCAATTGGGCGGGGCTAAAAACAGGAACAGGGTTGGAAAAAGCATACTTTCCCGCACAATTATGATGGAACGGCAGATACTACCTGAAAAAATGTACTATTCCATTGGGGAGATTGCCCGTCACTTTGGCGTTTCTACCTCTCTGATCCGGTACTGGGAAGACGAATTCCCACACATCACCCCAAGAAAAAATGGAAAGGGTGACCGTAGGTACAACAAAAATGATATTGAAAAGATTGCCAGAATTTACGAGCTCATTAAAGAACGTGGCTTTACCATCCGTGGCGCACAAGCTTTTCTTGCAGACAAGGACAACAAAGACAAAACCATTAAAATTCCGGAAAAAGAACCGGAAACAAACGATTCGGCAATGACCACCAAAGATTCCCTCATCCGCCTTCGTAATTGGCTTGTTGAGTTAAAATCCGAACTTGAACAATTGTAATTCAACCATTTAAACACCAAATTTTCTTCATGCAACCATTGCTTGAATGTGTTCCGAATTTCTCCGAAGGACGAAACCCGGAAATCATCCGTCAGATTTCAGAAACCATTGCTTCTGTAGAAGGCGTTTCTCTGCTCGATGTTGATCCTGGAAAAGCAACCAACCGAACAGTAATGACCTTCGTAGGCAATCCGGATGCTGTTCTCGAAGCCGCTTTTCAGGCCATTAAAAAAGCCAGCGAATTAATTGACATGCGTGTGCATAAAGGCGAGCACCCCCGCTTTGGCGCTACCGATGTCTGCCCACTGGTTCCTGTTTCCGGCATCACCATGGAGGAAGCTGCAGCTTATGCAAGAAAACTTGGACAAAGAGTAGGTGAAGAACTTAAGCTCCCTGTTTATCTGTACGAATCTGCCGCTTCGGCCCCCCATCGGAAAAATTTATCGAATGTGCGTTCTGGTGAATACGAAGGTCTGGAAGCCAAATTGAAGCACCCGGATTGGCAACCGGATTTCGGTCCGGCTGAATTTGTTCCCAAAACAGGAACCATCGCCATTGGGGCAAGAGATTTCCTTATTGCTGTAAATTTCAACCTCAACACCACATCGGTGCGGCGTGCCAATGCCATCAGTTTCGACGTCAGGGAAGCAGGCAGGGTGGTCAAACAAATGGATCCGAAAACCGGCGCAGAAACCGAAGTTCGGGTTCCTGGAACATTAAAATCTGCAAAAGCCATAGGATGGTTTATCGAAGAATATGGCATCGCCCAGGTTTCAATGAACCTCACCGATATTCAGACAACTTCACTTCATCAGGCTTTTGATGCCGTGGTGCTGTCGGCCAGCAACCGGGGTATCAGGGTTTCAGGAACCGAAATCGTAGGCATGGTTCCCCTTCGGGTACTTACAGAAGCAGGTCGTCATTACCTGAAAAAACAACAGAGGTCGGTTGGAATTCCTGATGGCGAACTTATCCGGATCGCCATCAAATCAATGGGACTTGATGACCTTGGGCCCTTCGATCCTTCACAGAAAGTTATTGAATACAAAATCGGCACAAACGGATCAGGAAAACTTATAAACCAAACCCTGGAGCAATTTACCCAATCAGTTGCCTCAGAATCTCCTGCACCTGGAGGGGGATCGGTTGCTGCTTATATTGCATCCTGCGGCGTTTCCCTTGCCACAATGGTCGCCAACCTGAGCAGCCATAAACGAGGATGGGACGACAAATGGGAATATTTTTCAGATTGGGCTGAAAAAGGAGAAAACCTCCGGCGGCAGTTAAATGCTGCGGTGGACGCTGATACCGAGGCATTCAACAAGGTGATGGAAGCCTTTGGTTTGCCAAAATCTACAGACGAAGAGAAATCTGCAAGATCTAAGGCCATCCAGTCCGCTCAACTGGGCGCAGTAGATGTTCCCCTCGAAGTAATGCGCATAGGACTCGAAGCTTTACAGGTAGCCAGGCAAATGGTAATTGATGGAAATCCTAATTCAGTAACCGATGCAGCGATGGGCGTTTCAGCTCTTGCCTGTGGTATCTATGGTGCATACATTAATGTGCTGATCAATCTGAAAGACCTGAAAGACAAAGATCTTGCAAATCAGCGCCAGGAAACAGCAGTTCAAATTCTGACCCGTTCCCAGGAAATCGAGGAAGAAATAAGGAAAAAAGTCCTGGAAATGCTTACCAGATAAATTCCTGCACCAAAGCCGTGTATCGGAACTTACTTTTGCGGTCCGAATGAAATACCTTTTCTACCTGGGTTTGCTTTTTTGTGCGCTGGCTATTCCGGTCAGTGCCCAGTTTGATCCGCAGCAAAAATATTTGCTGATGGATAAAAAGCTTCAGCTTGATGCAACCAAGGCCGTAAACGCCATGTACAACTTCAAGTTCGATGTGGCAGAAAGCGAGTTTCAATGGATGCGGTATAAATATCCGTCCCATCCGCTGCCCATGTTTCTTATGGGTTTGAAGGAGTGGTGGAAAATCCAGCCCAACATCGACGACAAGCAGTTCGACGACCAGTTTATGGCCTATATGGACACCAGTATTAAACTGGCAGAAGCCCTTCAGAGAAAAGACAAACAAAATGTAGAAGCAGCCTTTTTTCTTGCAGCAGCACATGGATTCAAAGGCCGGCTTCATTCAGAACGAAGCTCGTGGAGCAAAGCAGCCTTCGCTGGCAGAAATGCCCTTGCCAATCTCGAACTCACCAAACAAAACGACACCCTCAGTCCTGAATTCCTGTTTGGAGTTGCCCTTTTCAACTATTACTCTGTTTGGATACCTGCCAATTACCGGTTCCTCAGGCCCATCATGGCATTGTTTCCAAAAGGCGATAAAGAAAAGGGAATCAAGCAGTTGAAGGAAGTTGCTTTCAATGCTTTCTATACCCGAACGGAGGCTCAGCTCTATCTGGCACGTATTTATGCCAACGAAGAAGACCAACCGGCCAAAGCTTTCCCACTTACTGAATACCTGGCCACCACCTTCCCCGACAACCCCTACTTCCAACGTTTGTATGCCCGGATGTGCTACACCCAGGGAAAAACTGCTGAGGTGGAAAAAACTTCATTGGATATTCTCGACAAACTGGCCCGGGGAATGCCCGGTTACGAGGCCACAAGCGGACGATACGCCTCCTTTTACCTTGGGTACATTTACCGGCATTCTTACAAAAAAGATAAAGCCCTTGCCCAGAAATATTTCGACCAGTGCCTTCAGTTTTGCAACCAGAATCAAGCCTTTGAAACAGGGTATTACCACTACACGCTTCTCAACCTCATGCAAATGGCCGACGAGGACAAGAATGTGGTCTTAGCCGTGGAATATGCCCGGAAAATGGAAGAATATGCGCCCAAAAACCACAGCTGCTACAAAGCCGGTAAAGAATACCTGAAAAAGCATCCCAAAGAAGCAGGCAAATCCAAAGGCTTCTGGGGGAGACTGGGATTTTAATCCTGAATCTTTCATCAAGACTTTTTTTACCACCCAAACTCAAACAAGAAACTTAAGTTCGAAATGAATATCAGCGGCCATATCCAGGAAGTGATGCTGGTTGGCCTACTGATTTTAAGCGGCTTATATCCGGCGTAAACTTCCAGATGAAAATTTCGGACACGCCTTTCCACTTCTGAACAATTTTTTGGGCAGCCGCCCGTGGTTGGCCAAAGTCCATGAAAAACCTGGTATTTCGGGCGCCAGGCTTTCCGTTGCAAGTCCTCAACCGCTCATGCTTCGCGGTCTCCGGGCTTTCCACTCCAATCCTTGCTGCAAATGGTTACTCATTAAACCGCGCCCAAAAAAAACAGGTCCTTTAAAAGATCCGGATAGAAAACCACTGGCAAATCTTCTGATGAAAAGTATCAGACCGGCTTTTGTCCGGAAGGTCTGGCAAGCAACAAAACATAGAAAAAGGCAAAGAATAAAATGCCTTTCTGAATCTCAAGCATCGATTCTGTCAGAATACAAATCGAAAAAACAATGGCAAACCCTATACTGGCATACTTTCTGCGTCGAATAAGATAAATGAATGCAACGGAGAGAAATATCAGTCCGGGCAGGCCCAGTCCCAGCCAGGTTTGCAGGTATTGGTTGTGGGCATTTAAGTTCAGTATCTGAGGATGACGGTCTTTGAGATACCGGAT
>JBIPNA010000220.1:0-5892 GCA_044375665.1 Catalimonadaceae bacterium | reverse complement strand
GACGAGGCCACCTCCTCGCTCGATTCCGAATCAGAGAAGCTTGTGCAGGATGCCCTGGATCTACTGATGGAAAACCGAACCACCATCATTATTGCGCACCGGCTGGCTACAGTACGAAAAGCAGACCGGATTTTTGTTTTGCAACAGGGCGCTATCCAGGAAGAAGGAAGTCACCTCGATTTGCTGGAAGAAGAAAACGGCTTGTATGCAAGGCTGGTAAAGATGCAATTTGAATATCATCTGGATGCTTGAGTCAACCATTCACCTCATTTTTGATCCTTGAAGACAGATTTTCTTTTCGAATTGAAAAATTTCATATTGGTTGAGGCCTGATTCCAAACATGGCCCTACTACTGACCAGAATTCTTTGGCTCCGGCGCAGCAAATGGCAATTCCTGATGGCTGGATTTGCATTTGTGCTGGGCCTGGGAACCATGCTGATTGCGCTGGAAGCCTGGCTAAAAGTCAATGAAGGCCTTGCCGCCCAGAAAGCAAAAGGACAATATCTCATTTTAAATAAAAAGGTGAGTCTGGTAAACACCCTTGGGCTTGCCACAACCACTTTTGACGACAGAGAAATAGCCTTCGTAAAGAGACAACCGATTTTCAAACAGGTAGGCAAAGTTCAGTCGAATCAGTTTCAGGCTTCAATCAGGGCCACTTCCTATATCCGGTTTTACACCATGGCTTTTTTTGAGTCCGTCAGCCCAGGATTTCTGGATGCCAATCCGGAAGAATTTCGTTGGCAGCCGGGCCAGAAAGAACTGCCCATCATCGTTTCTCAGGATTTTTTGAACCTGTATAATTTCGGTTTTGCGTTGAGCCAGGGTTTGCCCCAGGTTTCCAGAGAAGCATTGAAAATGGTGGACTTTGATGTTGAAATCAATGGAAGCGGGGGAAAAGAGGTTTTTCAGGGAAAAATTGTCGGGTTTTCGGAGCGGATTGCCTCAGTACTGGTGCCCATGACCTTTATGGAGTGGGGCAACCAAACCATTGCCGGAAAAAAGGATACCGAGGCCTCCAGGCTGGTAGTTCGTGTGGAATCTACCGGAGATCCAAAGCTGGCTCAGTTTCTAAAAAACAACCGCCTTACCACAGACCAGGAAAGAATGCAAATGGGGAAAACAGGTTCTGTCCTTACCACCGTAATGCAGAGTTTGACCCTGGTCGGGGGCATATTTATGACCCTTTCCCTGATCATGTTTGCCATGAATTTTCGATTGATCCTGGCTGAAGCAGCACAGGACATCCGGTTGCTCATTGAATTGGGTTACCGCCACACCAGAATCGGGTGGAATCTTCTTTTCTATTTTGTCCTTTTCATCCTTATTCTGTTCGGATTAAGCAGCCTCATCGTGGTTGAAGCGCATTCATGGCTCATGCAAACCCTGGAGGGGCAAGGGCTTGACATCGCCCAGTCTACCTGGCCAACAACCACACTGCTGGCCGGACTTGCCTTTTCAATGGTGATCATCCTCCTCAATGGCGGGTTGATTTTAAAACAACTAAGACAGATTGCCTGAAATGATCTTCATCACCCTTAAGAATCCTGTTTTTGAGCAAGCCCTTTGGGAAGAGGTACGAAAAATCAGAACCGAAGTATTTGTGGTGGAGCAGGCGGTAGACGAGGCAGAAGAATACGATGAGCATGAATCAACTGCCCGGCATTTTCTGGCGTATGCCGACGGCGAGCCCGCCGGAACAGCCCGTTGGCGGCAAACCGAAAAAGGATTTAAACTGGAACGTTTTGCAGTATTGCAAAAGTTCCGGGGAAAGGGCGTTGGAAAAGTCCTGGTCGAAGCTGTACTGTCAGAAGTGATTCCGGAAGCTAAGGCTTCAGGTAAACCTATCTACCTCCATGCGCAGGTTCAGGCCCTTCCATTTTATGCAGGCCTGGGGTTCACACCTTATGGCGAACTTTTCGATGAAGCCAACATCCTCCATCGGGCCATGGCATTTACATCACTGTGATGTCCCAATCCCCGGTTTTTCCATAGCCCGCAATCTGGTTTTCATTCCTTCAATTTTTCCACATCAAAGTCGGTAAAGCTCGTTTCCCGACATGAGCAACTTTGGGCGTGCCGGCTCCTGTCGTCGCCGTCGGGCCATCCGCTTGTAGTCCTCGGCTCCTGTCGTCGCCTGTGGGCTACCGCTGCTGTCCCTCACGCGGGGCGGTTGTTGTATCAGGGAACCGTTATGTGAATTTTTATCTGAAGCTTCGAATTGGGAAAAACTACCCTCTCTCCAAATTAAACATCCGGCCGTAAAATAAAGCTGCAAACCCTCCTGAATGTAGCATTCCTGCTTTCCAAAAATCCGCCAAAGCTTCCATCTGTTCACACCAAAACAAAAAAAGCCCGGACATCTCTGCCCGGGCCTTTGTTTGAGATGGGAAAAGACTATTGCTTCACCACTTTAATATCCTGACGGAAAGTGCCGGACTGTACCTGAATGAGATACATTCCACCGGGGAGATTTGTCAGATCCAAAAGGTTCTCGGTGGCCATTTCAGAAACCTCTTTCTGGTAAACCACTTTTCCCTGGAGATTAAACACGTTTACCTGTCCTGATCCCGAAATTTCGGTCGACCGAAGCACAAACCTTCCTGTGCCAGGATTTGGGAAAACCTGGGCAGAAGGCTGACTTGCCTCAAGTTCAACAGTTTCTCCTTCCAGACCCGGACGGCAGGCCAGCAAAGTAATGGCCTTGGTGCGGTTGCCGGAATTGCCACATGCGTTGGTTGCCCGAACCACAACATTTCCTGCCACAGAACCCCAGTTTGCAACAATGGCGTTGGTGCCTTGTCCACTGGTGATGGTGGCACCTGTTGGCAAGGTCCATGTATACGTGAGTGTGCCAATTTGTGCGGTACTGAAAGAAACTCCGGCCTGAAGGGGACAAACCGATGCAACACTTGTAATGGAAGCTGGGGTTGCCGGCAAGCGGGTGAGTGACAAGGTTCTCAAACCTGAATTTCCACAACCATTGGTGGCAAGCACACTAAGCGTTCCGGTGGTAAAACTGGTAGGCACCTGAAGGCTGATACTGGTGCCATTGTCGGTAAGAATTGTGCAACCTGCCGGTGCGGTCCACTGATACGAAGTTGTACCAGCAACAGCTGTAATGGAATACGTGAATGTTCCGCCACCACATAGGTTGGAAGATGGTCCGGAAATGGTTCCCGGAGTAGCAGGAACTGACCGGACAGTGACCGACCTCGCAGTGCTGGTGGAGCAGGCATTGGCTGCCACAACAGAAACTGTCCCTGAGATAAATCCGGCCGGGAAAGTAACAGAAATGCTGTTCGTGCCAGCTCCTGAGTTCAAGGCGGCATTGGCTGGAATGGTCCAGTTGTAGCTTGTGGCGCCTCCGGTTACCGGGCAAGAATAGGTTTGTGTTGTTCCTCCGCAAACTCCATTCAAAGGACCAGAAATACTGGAAGGCGTGGAAGGCCGCAAATAAATGGTCAAAGACCGTGAGCCACTCTGGCCAAGGCAGTTGACAGCACGTACTGATAGCGAACCTGATAAGAATCCTGAATTGATCTGTAGCTGAATGGTATTGGTTCCCGCACCAGAAATAATCTGGGTGTTTGCAGGAGCGGTCCAGCTGTAAGATGTTGCATTTGTCACATTCGCCACTGAAAAGGTCTGAACTGTACCCACACACTGGTTGGTGTTGCTGCCAAGAATGGCCACTGGTGTAGCAGGAACCGCAGAGAAATAGACAATGCTTCTGCAGAAAGTTGTGCTCTGTCCGCAGGCATACACAGCTCTTACACAAAGATTTCCTGTATTGTAGGTAGATGAGAATGCCAGGGCAATGGAGGTTGTTGTGGAAGAACCAGTAGCACCTGTAGGAAGGGTCCATACATAGGAGGTTGCTCCTGCGATTGGATCAATCGAAAACACAATACCAGAACTGCTTCTGCACACACCTGATGGTCCGGAAATGGAGGTTGGGGCTGGCAATGGCGCCAAGCCGTTGTCAATGTTTCCATCGCAATCGTCATCAATACCATTACACACCTCGGTGGCCGCCGGATTTACACCTGCATTACCGTCATTGCAATCTCCTGCCTGTGCCACATAACCTGATGGGGCTATGTTTACGAAAGTAGTCTGCGAAACACCTTCGTTTCCGTAAGTATCTCCGTCAAGATCCTGATACCAGGTGTACGTCACGCAGCCTTCATCTGTAGCACCATTGCAATTGTCGTCAATGCCATTTCCGCATACCTCAGGAGCACCTGGATAAACTGAATTTGCATTATCATCGCAATCCGTTGCGTCGGCCACATAACCCAAAGGTTGAGTACAGGCCTGAGTGGTCGAAGATACTGAGCCGAATCCATCACCATCCGAATCCTGATACCAGATACTGGCCGTTTGTGAAAACACAGGGGCCGAACCGTTCATTGTAGAAAAGCAGCCTGTGGCAGCATTGGTAGCTGTAACATAAATGGTACCTGAACCGGTAATGCCATTGGCCACAAGTGCAGAGCCGGTTCCACTCAAAACAGCGGCAGAACCGCCGGCAGTAAACTGAAAGTTGTAATCTACTCCTGATTCAGAACCAGAAAGGCTGACAGAAACGCCGGTTCCGGGTACCGAACAATAAGCTCCTCCTCCTGAGGTAGTAAATACCTGAGGGTTGGGCTGCACCGTTACGGTTTGGCTTGCAGTTGCCGGGCAGCCACTGGCATTTATCACTGTAACTGAATACGTTCCTGAACTGGTTACTACTGTAGATTGTGTACTAGCCCCATTGCTCCATGAATAGGAAGACCCCGCACTGGCCGTCAGCTGAACCGATCCGTTCTGGCAAAAAGTTGTAGGGCCATTGGCCGAAATGCTTGCAGAAGCCACAGGGTTATCAATTTCGGAAATAGACACCGAAATCGTTCCGGTAGCAGATCCATATCCCTCATAAACAGCATAATAAACAGTATTCGGAGTTACTGCCACTTTTATAGACCCTGCTGTGCCTGTACATAGGGGGCCGTTATCATCATTGGAAATAATTTGGGTACCGGTACTGCCCAACAAATGGACATAGGTATCAAATCCTGTTCCGCAGGAAGAAATCCGGATGCTATCTGTACATGGACCCGTAGTGAACCTGTAAAATATGTCTGGAGAAACCTGGTTATTGGTACCGGTATAGGCATTGCTAAAACCACTACCCGCTGCATTAGAGATACTTTGGGTAAAAGGCAGAGAAGTTACCTGGATTGGCAGGGAAAGATTGTCTCCTACCCTTGGAGTAACGGTAATGTTCAGTTCGTTGGAGAATACATCTGTACAATTTGTGCGGGAAACCCGGGCACGGACTCTAACCGACCCAGGATTGAAATTCAGATTGACCGTAGCAGATGTGGCACCTGAGATATCTGTCCAGGTAGTTCCATTATCAATTGAACTTTGCCAGTTCAGACTTGTGCCGCTCCAACCGGTCAATGTATAGGAAGAAGCAGTTCCGGCTACTGCTGATAAAGAACCTGAAGCAGTTCCGGCTATAGCAGGTGTGGTACATGCAACTGAAACCTCAATGGTAACATCATCCAGGTTGATGTCATACATATTGGCATTGCTGAATGCCCTCCAGCCAATATAATAAGTTCCGGATGTTGCAGGCGTGAAACTGGAAGAAGTCCTTTCGGCATAAGTAGTATTGACCAGTCCTGTACCGGAATAAATTGCAGAAGAAGTCATTCCTGCCGCAGATGCAGCACCTCCCCATTTCACTTCCAGGTTTTCAGGATAGGTGGCCGAACGTACTCTTTGCCAGAACCTAACCCTGTAACTGGTACCGGCTACCAGATTGAGCGGGGGCGAAAAAAGCCAGTCGTTGGCAGCATTGGTTGAATTGTAGGCATAAGTAACATTGTTC
>JBIPNA010000219.1:0-5927 GCA_044375665.1 Catalimonadaceae bacterium | reverse complement strand
CGAAATTCTAGGTACGGAAGGTGTTGAAGGAGCCAGGGTAAAGAACATTAAAACCGGAGAGGAAATGGAATTAAAGGCCACCGGATTTTTTGTCGCCATCGGACACAAACCCAATACCGACATTTTCAAAGGGATTCTGGACATGGATGAAAACGGTTACATTCTGACAGATAAAATTTCCACAAAAACCAATGTAGAAGGGGTATTTGCCTGTGGAGATGCCCAGGATCACATTTACAGACAAGCCATAACTGCAGCCGGTACCGGTTGTATGGCTGCTCTGGATGCCGAAAGATATCTTGCCTCCATCGAAGTTCACGCCTGATTTGAGGACAGGAATTCTAATTCTTCTGGCCTGTTTTCTGGCCCTTGCTACCTGTTTTTCTTCCGCTGAAGCGCAGAAAAGAAAGAAGGGTAAGCGACGGACCTCTGTCAGCAGGAGACGTGATGCAGTTTTTATCAAACCTGCCCGAATCAGGTTTAAAAAAGGAAAGGGCAGGGGCAAATTCCGTGGAAGTGGTGGTCGTGATGAAGTGGTAAAGGAAGGTATCCTGTCCCAACGATATGTGGATAAAACCCCCATTACTACTCCCGACATGTACGAAACCCTTGAAAGACCAAATACCCTGGTAAGGGAAGATACGTTTTCTTTGTTCAATGGGGAACAAAGTATTGTAGAAGTTGCTGAAGAGGTTCAGGTGGATTCGGCCTGGGTAAAAGCAACCGAGTACTATTCTGTCTGGGATGCTTATTCTCTCAACCCTTACCGATCTGATATTTCTCAATTTCGCGATACGCTCAATATTTCCCTTTTCGATACTGCCAAAGGTCAGTATTGGTCAGAGCCGGTTCCCCGTTCTTTTATTACTTCAGAATTTGGCCGACGTGGATATCGCTGGCATTACGGCGTTGATCTTGAATTGGATGTTGGCGATTCTGTTCGGTCGGTTTGGGATGGAATTGTTCGTCTGACCAATTGGGATGGAGGTGGTTATGGAAATTATGTTCTGGTCCGCCACTACAATGGACTTGAAACGCTTTATGGGCATCTTTCAGATATAACTTCTACGGTTGGTCAGATTGTTCAGGCCGGTGATTTGTTGGCGAAAGGGGGAAGTACCGGAAGGAGTTCGGGTCCCCATCTCCATTTTGAAGTCCGGTACCAGGGTATCCCCATCAACCCGATGGAAATTTTTGATTTTAACGGCCATTTTATCCGAAACTCCAATTTTGTTTTAAGCCCCGGGACTTTTGATTATCTGGATAGGAGGGGAGGTCGTTCTCAGGGATCGGGTAGACAGGAGAGAGGCTCTGTAAGAACCAGAAAAGTATATTATCACCGTATAAAGAAAGGGGACACATTGAGTTCAGTATCACAGAAATATGGCATTTCTGCCGCAACTTTACGTAAGCTAAATGGTATGGGCAGAAGTTCTGCCTTGTCTGCCGGCAAACGACTGAGAATCCGATAAATAAATCATCCAATGTCCAACAGACCTTCCCAATGTAAGCTGGGTCTTATTCAGATCCCCTGTACATCCAACCCTGAAGAAAATTTACAGAACACACTCCAATCCATTCGCAAAGTCGCTGCAGAGGGTGCCCAGGTTGTTGTTCTTCAGGAACTTTTTCGATCTCTGTACTTTTGTGATGAAGAAGATTATGCCCAATTCCAGCTCGCTGAAGCCATCCCTGGCCAAACAACAAATGTTTTAAGTGCCCTGGCTGCCGAACTTAATGTGGTCATTGTAGCCTCCTTGTTTGAAAAAAGAGCCGAAGGCCTTTACCATAATACAACAGCTGTGCTTGACGCTGATGGAACTTATCTGGGAAAATACCGGAAAATGCACATCCCCGATGATCCCGGCTACTATGAGAAGTTTTATTTTACACCGGGAGACCTGGGTTACAAGGTTTTTGAAACTCGTTTTGGAAAGATTGGGGTGTTGATTTGCTGGGATCAATGGTATCCTGAAGCAGCAAGGATTACGACGTTGATGGGTGCCGATATTTTGGTGTACCCCACTGCAATTGGTTGGGCACTGCATCAGGATGCCGATACCAACGCCGATCAATACCATGCCTGGCAATCTGTAATGAAAGGCCATTCAGTTGCCAATGGGATTCCCGTAATTGCGGTAAACCGGACAGGCATTGAAGGCAATATGCAGTTTTGGGGTGGGACCTTTGTGACAAACGCTTTTGGGAAAGTTACTTTTCAGGCCCCGCATACAGAATCCTGGACAGGTGTTGTTTCTGTTGATTTGAGGCAGAGCGACTATTACCGGACCCACTGGCCTTTTCTCAGAGACCGCCGTATAGATTCTTACGATCCGATACGGAAGCGATTTATTGACGGAGACTGATGCCGGAAATGTGGGATCAAATCCTTCTTTGGTTTCTTTTCGGGTTGGCAGGAATCTTCATTTTCTCCTGCCTGATTCAGATATTTTTTCAGTGGTATTTCTTTTTTAGAATCAGCAGTTTTAACCACTCCGGTACTGAAGTTGAACGCCTTCCCCCCGTCTCAATCGTCATTTGCGCCAGAAATGAACTTCCAAATCTCAAGCGACTTATTCCACTCTTATTGGAACAGGAATATCCTGAATTCGAAGTAGTTATAATTGACGATAGGTCCGACGATCCGATGTATGACTATATGCTGGAGCAAAAGGCGGAACACCGCCAGGTTCGTTTGGTACGCATTAATTATACGCCAGAGGGCATGAATCCCAAAAAGTTTGCACTAACCATGGGAATCAGGTCGGCCAGGTATGAAAACCTCGTATTTACCGATGCCGATTGCTTCCCCGATAGTCCACAATGGTTAAAGGCTATGGCCAGCCAGATGTCAGGTAATGAGGAAATCGTACTTGGTTACGCCCCCTATTTTAAGGAGCCTGGATTTCTCAACCTTTTGATTCGTTACGATACTTTTTACACTGCTGTTCAGTATTTTAGCTTTGCTATGGCCGGACTTCCATATATGGGCGTTGGCAGGAATCTTGCGTATAAGAAGTCCCTTTTCATGAAATTGAAAGGCTTTTACAAGCATATGCCTCTTACAGGAGGAGATGATGATTTATTCGTCAACCGGGCATCCACGGATGGAAATTTTGCCATGTGCCTCAATCCGGAAGGCTTTACCCATTCCATACCCAAAAAGACCTGGTATTCCTGGTACCGACAAAAAACCCGACATCTTTCTGTATCCAGATTTTATAAATCGGGTCACAAGACTTTGCTTGGTTTGTTGGGTCTGACCCAGGTATTGTTTTATTTCACTTTACCAGCTGTCCTCTGGCTTCCAATGGGTTGGACAGTTGTTCTTGCCGGATATTTCCTCAAAACACTCAACCAAATGGTTGTTTTCAGGGCTGTCAATAAAAAATTGAAGGAGCCAATTTCTATTTGGGCTTATCCTTTTCTTGATTTTGTCCACGGGATGTTCATTTTTGCGTTTTCAATTCCTGCCCGATTTTCCCGAAGAGCCACATGGATGTAGTTTACCTTTCGTTTCAGGAGCGCAGCCCGGACCTCTACAACAAAGTGTTGTTGGCAAAAGAGGGTGATCAGAAAGCCATGGCTTTTTTATTGGAAAGGTATCGTAAGTCGCTGATGTCCATGATATTGAAAATGGTTCGAAATCTGGACGATGCCGAGGATCTGACCATTGAAGTTTTTGAAAAGGCCTTTCGAAACCTTCATAGGTTTGATGCCAAATACGCATTCTCTACCTGGCTTTTCAAAATAGGTACAAACCATACCATTGATTTTCTCCGCCAGAAAAAGTTGAAAACCTTTTCCATTCATAGCCAGGTAAGTGACGGAAGGGGAGATTCTTTTAGTATAGACGTACCCTCTCTTGATTCCGATCCCCAGGAAGTTTTGTTGCGGAAACAAAGTCATGAAAACCTGCGTGAAATTGTTGCCCAACTACCTGCCATGTACCACACACTTGTTCAAATGAAATATTTTGATGAGTTAAGTCTGGAGGAAATTCAAAAGGAAATCGGCATTCCAATGAATACCATTAAGATCCGGTTGTTCAGAGCCAGGAACCTTATTTTGGGTATTTTGGAAGGGAAGAAAAACAGCAGGAAATAGTCGGCCCGACGATTTTTTTCCTCCTGTAAACATTTGTTCCGGGTGGGCTGTTTTCTGAATATGAATCGCCTGCACATTGTAATTGGAGCTTCCACCGCCTTGATCTTGTTCTATGTTTGGGTATGTACCCAGGGATGGATCGGACCGGCATTATTTCTGTTTTCCTTGACACAGTTGGCTGTTTTAGCCGTGGTGTATGTAGTCCTGAAAGATCCGAATCCTTCAAAACTAACTTTTGATGAAGCCATGTATGAAGATCTGAAGATTCCTTTCAAGGTTAAGCCCTGAGATTTTGATGGCTTCATTGCACGGTGAATAAGAATCTCGTGAAAAGCTTTAATCTTGTGTCCTGAGGGAATTTCTTTTTTCCAAGTTTATGCCTACAGACACCATTTCAAAAAAAGACCAGATTTTAAAGGATAGTCTGGATTACACCATCTTTTCATGGTCCAAGCAAAAAGGACTGAATCCTCTGAATATCGAGCGGGCAAAAGGCGTATATCTGCACGATCGCAGCGGAAAAAAAATCCTCGATTTCTCCTCTCAGCTGATGAATGTGAACATCGGTCACGGAGATCCGAGGGTTACAGAGGCTGTCATGCAGCAAATGCAGGAGGTGAGCTACGTTCACCCCGGTATGACGACCGAACCCAGGGCACAACTCGGCAGAAGATTGTCTGAGGTTGCACCGGGTACATTAAGCCGCACTTTCTTTACCAATGGTGGCACAGAAGCCGTAGAGCATGCCATGAAGCTGGCAAGAATGTACACCGGCAGGCATAAAATTATTACGCTGTATCAAAGCTATCATGGAGCTACTTATGGTGCTTTGTCGGCAGGTGGCGACCCGAGGGGTTTACCACATGATAGTCAGGGTGTTCCCAACATTATCCATGTTGAAAATCCTTACTTCTACCGTTGCCCCTGGAACAGCAAAACCCTGGAAGAGTGCACTGACAATGCTTTTGCCCATTTGGAAAGGGTGGTGAAATACGAGGGTCCACAAAATATTGCCGCCATCCTGATGGAAGGTGAGAGCGGATCTTCTGGTTGCATCAAATATCCTCCCGGTTACTGGAAAAAGGTAGCCGATCTCGCCTCCCGGTATGGAATCCTAACAATTGCAGATGAGGTGATGAGCGGATTTTGCAGAACCGGGCGTTGGTTTGGTATTGAGCACCATGAGGTGGTACCCGATATGATGACCATGGCGAAGGGAATCACTTCCGGATATATTCCATTGGGAGGTCTTATTGTAAAAGAAGAAATAATAAAAACATTCGACGATAAGCCATTGCCCCTGGGTTTGACCTATTCGGCCCATGCAGTAGCTTGTGCAGCCGCAAATGCGGTCATCGATATTTACCATTCAGATCATTTGGTTGAAAATGCTGCCAGAATGGGTCAGTATATGGAAAAGCAGGTAGCCAAACTTGCAGACAGACATCCAAGTATTGGTGATTTCCGGAACACAGGCTTGCTGGGCTGCATTGAACTGGTCAAAAACCGAAAGACCAAAGAACCAATGGCGCCGTGGAATGCAGGTCCGGCAGAAATGGAAATCATGAACAAAGTAGCGGCAAAGCTTACCGAATTGGGTTTGTTCACTTTTGTTCGCTGGAATTGGATTTTTACTGCTCCTCCTCTCATCGTAACTGAAGCGCAGATTGATGAAGGCCTGGACATGATCTCGAAAGCAATTTCGATTGCAGATGAATATTGTTCCTGAAAAGTCAACTTTTGATTCATTATGGAGCTCCCACTTTAATTTATCTATTGACCATCTTTTTTCTGTTTCATGGAATTCAAAGGTCGGTTGG
>JBIPNA010000218.1:0-5942 GCA_044375665.1 Catalimonadaceae bacterium | reverse complement strand
ACCGATGCAGACTTTGAATCTGCGCTACGTAGCAAACCAAGCACCATCGTTAAATTTTATGCAGATTGGTGTGGAAGTTGCAAACTTATTGCACCAAAATTTCGCCGTTTTTCGGAGGACCCAAACTATGCAGGGGTTCAGTTTTTAGAAATAAATGCGGAGGAAAACGAGGTAGCCCGCCGGAAGGCCGGTGTAAATAACCTTCCGTTTTTTGCCGCCTTCAAGGGAGATACACTGATTGAAGGCGCTGCGACCAATAAAGAGGAAGCCATTATTTCCATGATTCAGACAGTACAATAAATCATGAAACTTCCGGTAATAAAGAAAATGGTTGAATCTTTTTCGGATGCGCAGTTGGAAGCAGCAGAGCTTGCGCTTCTCGAAGAAACCCAGCCTGAAATTGAAGTTGAGGGTGCAGATGAAGGGGAGAAGCTAACTCATGTGATGGCCGCCCGCTTCATTCTGAATGAGATGTCCAAAGGTCTGGACTACAACACATCTTTGAGGGCCTATACTTCAAAAGTCAGAACCTCCATTTCCTGATAACATGAGCCAGAAGGGAAAGGTCCTCGTGGCCATGAGTGGTGGTATAGACAGCTCTTTGGCTGCCGTTCTTCTCCATGAGCAAGGATATGAGGTGGTTGGGATGACGATGAAGACCTGGGATTATGCAGGTAGCGGAGGTAGCAAAAAGGAAACAGGTTGCTGTTCACTCGACAGCATCAATGATGCCCGAAATGTGGCTGTTTCTCTTGGTTTTCCCCATTATATACTTGATATCCGGTCCGAATTTGGGGACTATGTAATTGACCATTTTACCAATGAGTATCTCGAAGGTAGAACTCCAAATCCCTGTGTTTTATGCAATACCCATATTAAATGGGATGCATTACTGAAAAGGGCAGACATGTTGGGTTGCGATTTTATTGCTACGGGCCATTACGCCCATTTGAAACAAGAAAATGGGCGATTCTTTATTTCCAGGGGGATTGACAAGGACAAAGACCAGTCTTATGCATTGTGGGGGGTAAGCCAGGAAAGTTTATCCCGGACAATTTTGCCATTGAGCCATCTGACGAAAAAAGAAATTTATGAAATGGCGGCCCGAATGGGATTCGTGGATCTGGTGAATAAATCTGAAAGCTATGAGATTTGCTTTGTGCCAGACAATGACTATCGCGGATTTTTGAAGCGGAGAGTTCCAGGCTTAAGCGAGCAGGTTGCAGGTGGGGAGTTTGTGAGTGAATCAGGAGATGTTCTTGGTCATCACGAAGGTTATCCCTTCTATACCATTGGACAAAGGAAAGGTCTCGGTATCGCTTTGGGATATCCTGTTTTTGTAACTGGAATTGAAAAGGAAACCAACCGTGTGGTTTTGGGAAGGGATACCGATTTGATGAAAAATGCAATGACAGTGGACCAGCTGCGCCTTATGAAATATGCAGATTTGGGAAACCGGGTTCTTGAAACTGTCACAAAGGTTCGATACAAAGACGAGGGAACCCCTGCATCAATCCGGCAGTTGGGTGATGAAATACATGTTCATTTTCATGACTGGGTTTCTGCCATTGCTCCCGGCCAGGCTGCTGTATTTTATGAAGGGGATGATGTAGTTGGTGGTGGTTGGATTCGGAGCGGATATCGTTTGTAGTTATTCGTCCTTTTCCTCTCCCTTTTTCCCCTTTCTGTCCTTTAGCCGCTTCAGCAATAACCGGGTAAATTCTTTTTCAGACCTGTAATACTCCGCCAGTTGTTTGGGAGAGAGAACTGTTAAGAACTTTTCCGAATAGGTTTTTTCCAACTGAAGTTCTTCCATTCTCAAGGCAAACAACTTACGGATATCAGCCTTTAATTCTTCATCTGATCCGTCCAGGACCATATTGTCGATCCGAAGTTGCCTGATTTGCTTCCGAATTTTCTTTCTGGCTTCCTCAAACTCGTTGTATAAAGGCCAGAATTGCTGGGCTTGACTCGTACTCAGATTTAATTTTGAAGTGATGTAAGCCACTTTTGCTGCCTGTATCCGATCTCCACGCTCTTCCTGATCGGCCTGGGCATTCGCCAACAGCCCATTTACCAGGAGCATGGTAATCAAAAGGATGTTTCTAAATTGATTCATTGTTTTCATAAGTCCAATCTGTTGTTGATTCGAGGTCTTCTTCCTGGATTTTATCCAATGCTTCCTCTGTTTCAGTTTCATTTAATAAAAAGTCAGGCGCTGGTAAGTCACGGGATGGTAATTCAACTGAGGCCATTTGGCTGGTAAGCTCCTCGACTGAAGTTCCCTGGGTTTCTACATAATTGAGAAGTTCTTCTTGTGAAACCTGTTGAATGCCAGCTTCCCAGTTTCCGGGGCTTTGAAGTTGCAAATTCCGGATACCAAACCATACCAAAATAAAGATGATGCAGGAAGTTACCAGGCTCCCTGCCCAAAACCAGGAGGTCCTCCAATTCATTTGAGATTTTCTGGGGGAGATTTTACTCCTTACCCCATCTTCCATTTCAAGCCAATATCCCTCAGGGACCGGAAAGCAATTCTGAATAGCCTTGGTACCTGGAATTTGCCAGTTTTCAATTTCAATCGTCTTTTGAAGAATAGCCGCATGCTGCTTTTCAAAAAAGTCATTTGGGAGTTTTGAATCCGGGTAGGAATGTAATTCTTGATTTTCCATTTCAGTTTTCAATGTTTTTCTGGATTTCTGCCTGAATCTTTTGGACCGCATGGTGATAAGATGCTTTCAAAGCCCCAACCGAAGTACCCAAAATCTGAGACATTTCTTCATATGTTATTTCTTCAAAGTATTTCATATTGAAAACAAGTCGCTGTTTCTCAGGCAGCTTTATAATCGCTAGTTGAAGTCGTTTCTGTATTTCATCTCCTGAAAAATGTTCTCCTGATGAGATTTTTCCTGCAAGTTCATATTCCACATCATGGAAAGGTAGAAAGAACCTGCGCTTTTTTTTTCGCAGGAAACCCAGACATTCATTGGTTGCAATACGGTAAATCCAGGTAAACAAGGCCGATTCCTGTCTGAAATCATCGAGATGATGCCAGATTTTGACAAAAACCTCCTGGGAAAGATCATTGGCATCATCATGGTCAATCACCATTTTTCGAATCATCCAATAGACCCTTTTCTGGTACTTGCGCACCAAAAGGTTGAATCCCAGTTGCCTGGTTTCTTCCCTGGAGAATTTATCGAGGATGTCCTTGTCGTCGTTCTGGATCATGTAAAAAGCCCCCCTCTGAGCAGGTTGCAATGCCAGGGTTTAATCGATCTTAAAAAAAATCAATGGGGATGTCTGCCACGGTAAAAGTACTTCCTCCAATGAAGATCAGGTCTTTTTTTCCTGCCTGTTTCAAACAATAATTGAGGGCCTCAGGGACATTGGTAAAGGCTTCAGCCCGAAAACCCATACGAACCGATAATTTGTACAATTCGGTCGCTGAAAAAGCCCTGTCAATATTAGGCTGAGTGATGGCAAGAAATGCATCACGGGGAAGTAAATTAAGAATTTTTTCATGGTCTTTATCTGAAACCATCCCCCAGACAATCCAGGTTTTATCTTTTGACATATTTGCCAGTTGGACCATTGTACGACGGATTCCATCTTCATTGTGGCCCGTATCGCAAATTACAACAGGTTCATGCTGAAGAATTTGCCATCTACCCATTAACCCTGTGTTTTGAGAAACTTTCTTCAAACCCTCTTTAATGGCAGCATCTGAAATCGAAAACCCCTTGATCCTCATCTTTTCAATGACCTTCCAGATACCCTTCAGGTTTTGGAGCTGATAGTCTCCTAAAAGAGAAAGTTGTAGTTCGATGGTTTTGTTTAGGATGTTGTCATGCAACTTCACATGCCGATGATTCTCCCATACACCCAGATTTTCTATTTCTACTTCATCCTGAGCATAAGTAATGGGAGCATTTAGTTGTTTTGCCTTCCCTGCAAATACGGGTAGTGTTTCTTTAATCCACTCCCCGATCACTATAGGAGTATGTTCCTTTATTATTCCTGCTTTTTCTCCTGCAATTTTTTCCAGGGTATCTCCAAGAAACTTTTGATGATCCCAGCCAATATTGGTAATGAGTGAGACGACAGGTTGAACAATATTTGTACTATCGAGGCGGCCTCCCATACCGACTTCCACTACTGCAATATCTACTTTATGCCTTTTGAAATGGTCCATGGCCATTGCCACAGTTACTTCAAAAAATGAAGGTTCTGATTCCAGGATCTGAGGTTCAGTTTGATGAACAAAATGAACAACTTCTTCTTCCGAAATCATTTGGCCATTTACCCTGATTCTTTCTCTGAAGTCTTTTAAGTGTGGTGAAGTGTATAAGCCTGTTCTATATCCGGCTTCCTGCAAAACAGAAGCCAGGCTGTGGCTTGAACTGCCTTTGCCATTGGTTCCGCCAATATGAATCGTTGGAAAAGAAAGGTGTGGGTTCCCTAAGCCAGCACACAATTTGATAATATTCTCAAGACCAGGCTTGTATGCATCGCCACCGATACGCTGAAATACCGGTAGCCGGGAAAACATGAACTTTAACGTTTCTTCGTAACTCCGTACCAACGAAATTACTTTGAAGTAATGATGAAGGTAATCCGACCTGTGGCGCCCTCCCCATTACTTCCACCTGCAGTTCTTGAAAAAGTTAGTCTTTCGACTTCCTTTTGATATTTTTTAACCAAAGCAGGTGGGACAGTTTTCTCTAAAACATTCACAGCAACGATGTTGCCTTCTTCATCCACTTTAATCTGAAATACTATTTTTCCTTCCTCGGCGGATTCATCATTAATCTGGGGTCTGGCATCCCATTTCCAACCTGACATATCAAGGCTTGATCCACCGTTGCCTTTTCCGGGATTTCCATCGTAAATACCCCTTGCATCAGGATTTCCATTTATTTTCCCCATGTCGCCTACCGTTCCTGGCTTGTTTCCATTGTTGTTGCCGGAACTGCCTCCCTTATTGCTTGGAAATAAAGCCTCAGGGCTTGGCTTTGCAGGTTCTGTTTTTACAGGATCGGGGCTTGTTTCCGTGGCCTTTGCCACAGGCTTTGGGGCTACGGCCACAATTTCATCCTGTCCGGTAATAACTTTTTCAGGTTCTGCTTCTGGTTGGATATTTTGTTCGGTTTGTTCAGGCTGACTGGGAGAGGTCTGTGCCTGTTCGGGCGTAGGTTCCGGGCTTGGAGGGGTTAAATTCTGGGTTTCTCCAAAGCCTTCCTCGGTAGTACCGAAATTGACTTCAATACCATATTCAGGTGGAGGCGGGATTTGCCTTTTCCATGCCAGAGCAAAAAAGAAAAGCAGGAAAAGTAAACCATGGAAGACGATGGAGACCAGCCATCCTATACCAGCATTCCGATTTTCAATGGGCGATAATGAAGCAGAATTCATAGTCAGGAATTTTATTTCCTCCCTGAAACGTTACTTGTCTTCCAAAATTTCGACCTCTACCCTTTTGTTTTTAAATGCAAGCGGGTGGGTATTTGGATAAAGCATCTGGCTTCCTCCATGACCCTCGGTTTGAATCCGGTCATCTGTAATTTTCTTGGATTCAAGGTACCATTTGATGGTTTCTGCCCTTTTCTTGGAAAGTAGTCTGGCAGGTCCGTAGGTTTCCTTGTTTTTTCCCGTTAAACGAAAGAAGGTTTGGTCTCCCTTTTCGAGGTACAAAATCCGTCCCAGTTTGCTTGTGTTGGTGTGACCGTGGATTTTGATTTTAATTTTATTGTTCTCCTTCATCAATTCCAGAAGCTGGTCCAGCTCATAAGTTGACTTTGGAAGCATTACTGAGGCATCGTCATAAAAGAAAATGTTGTAAGCCACTGCTACATCTCCCTTCTCAAGGCGTCGTAATTCGAAGTTGATTACAATCGTATCATCTACGATCTGTACCTGCTGGGCAGTTGAGTCATTGATGA